>NZ_JANINM010000445.1 GCF_024509055.1 Mesorhizobium sp.
CCGCTGATTAAGAGTCAGCTGCTCTACCAACTGAGCTACACACCCACACCGCCGGAAAACTCAGCGTCGGCGGCGCATATAGCTGCCGCTTTCGGCTATGTCCACCCCCTCTTGAATCATTTCCCGACAAATCGGTGAAGCATGATCCCGAAAAGCGGATTCCGGTCCATGCTCGCTCCAAAAGGTCGCGGGCGTCACACCAGAAAAGTGCCTTCCGCGACCTTGATCGCATGGCCGCCGATGCGGGCGGAAGCCAGTTTTCCGCCGTCGACATTGAGCTCCAGGCGGATGCGTGAAGGGCGCCCCATCTCCAGCCCCTGTTCGATCCACAACTGCGAGATTCCGTCCGTTGGACCGTCGAAATGCATGATGGCGCCGGCAAAGGCGGCCGCAGCCGAACCGGTGGCGGGGTCTTCGTAGGATGGAGTGCCGGGCACAATCATGCGTACATGGAAGGCGCTGTCGTGATTCACCGTCTCGCGGCAATAGACATAGGGGCTGGCGAAGGCCCATTCGCTCTTGCGCGGGGCGAGTTCCGACCACGCCTGGTTGTCCAGCCTGATTCGCGCGGCGGCATCGAGACCGGCGACCGGGATCGTCACATAAGGCACGCCGGCCGACCAGAAGGACACGCGATGATTCTCGAAACCCAGCTCATGCGGGGCAAGGCCGAGCGCGGCGCCGATCGCTTCCGGATCGGCCGTGAGCTCCAGCCGCTCCGGCAGCTTCGCCAAGTCGAACTCGGCGAAGGTGGCGCCGTCATGCCTGCTCACCGCGCAGCGCACCGGGCCAATGTTCTCTTCCAGCACGAAGATGCCGGTCTCCTCGCCCGCCAGTTCCGCCAGGGCAATCGCCGACCCGACCGTCGGGTGCCCGGCAAACGGCATCTCATAGTCGGGCGTGAAGATGCGGATGCGGTTGCGATGCTTGGGGTTGTCGGGCGGCAGCACGAAAACCGTTTCCGACAGGTTGAACTCGCGCGCGATCGCCTGCATGGCGGCCGTATCCAGTCCCTGGCTGTCGAGCACTACGGCAAGCGGATTTCCCGCAAGCCGCTCGGTCGTGAACACGTCGTAGAGCAGGTAGCTGCGCGCCATGGAGAAGGACCTTCCGCCTTGCATTGAATTCTCGCCCCAATCTCAACCGGAGGAAATCTAGCTCTGCAGTTCGAACCTTGAAGCCTGATTGTGCACGGATAAGGGCAATAATTTTCGATCATAGCGGTCGACACGGGCCGGATTGTCAATCCGCCAGGGGTGCGATCCGATCCTTCCACCTAAGCTTCGATCGATGGCGCTTGGGTCGCCCTAAATGCCGCCATTGGCGAAATGCCATTCGACCAGTGGCTTCATATGCCCCATCAGCCCGTCCGGCAGGTCGGCGGCATTGCGGATAATCACGGGCCCCTCGATCTCCGGCTCGGCCTCGGCGGCGACGAACGCGCTGATGCTCTGTGCGATCTCATCCGCGGTCTCGGCGACGCGATAGCGGCGGAAGATCACCGTGCCGCTCGATGTCGACAGCGCATGATAGTTTGCGTCGCGGGCGGCAGACGACAGATCGAGCCCCGTCTCCTCACCCACTTCGCGGACCATGTTGAAGTCGACATCGACGAGGCCATCGCGGAAATCGACCGGCTCGAACGAGCCCGCGGCGAAATAGACGCGGCCGGCATTGACCGTGTGCGAGCCCATCCGGATCGCCACCAGCGCGTTGTCCCCGGCAACCAGCATGGCATGCGCATAGGCATGCTCGGCGCCGCTTTTCTCGCGGTTCTTCCGCCATAGCATGAAGGTCGAGTAGCGCACCGCATGGCAGCGCCCTATGAGCCGCCTGTCTCGATAGCTGAGCGAGGAAAGCAGCACCACCGTCCCGTCATAGAGCGCGGGTTTCTGTTCCGTCTCGTGACGCCAGTTCTCGGCGATCGCCTGTTGGTTACCCTGCTCGAACGGGTGCTGTTCGGCGACAAGCCGTACATCGACCTCGTCCACTGGCAGAATGACGTTTCGCGGCAAGTCAAAATTCAAGGGGTTCACGCCATGTCCAGAGTGATCGCCACCGGGCAATGGTCGGAGGCCTTGGGCCTATCCCAGCCGGCGCGCGGGAAGCGCTCGACCTCCTGCCCGGGCGGAAAGATGGTGCGCCACGGCTGACCGCTGCGGACGATGTCGGGAACCGCCGTCGCGTTCTTCGCCGCCAATGCCTTCGACAAAAGGATGTAGTCGAGCTGGCACAGGTGCCGCTCCTCCGGTCCGCGCGTGTGATAGAAGCTCCAGCGGTCCATCTCCGGCCGCCGCTCGACGACATTCTCACAGAAGCCGCCGGCGGTCAGGACGTTGATGGAGGACAGAGCCTCGTCCATCACCTCGAAGCGATAGCCTTCGATGCTGTCGCCCTCGATTTTCACGCGCTGCCGGTAGTCGTTCATATCGCCGCAGATCGCCCAGCGCTTGTCCGCGGCATGGTCCTTGCCGAAACGCTCCTCGATGATGCGGCGCACGGCCTGCGCCTCGGCGATGCGCAGCGGCATCGTCGCCTCGCGGCCGTCAAGCCCGTTGCGCGGCGAGCCCATCGACTTGAAATGCACCAGATAGAGCGTCAACGGCAGGCCGCCCACCTTCACATCGACCTCGAGGCAGTCGCGCCGGAAAATCCGTTCGTTAGCCTGGTGCCCGAGCGCGGCAAGCTCCGGTGTGAACAGGCCGAACTGCTCGAAGGTGATATAGGCATGGCTGGTCATGCGCACGAATTCGATCGGCTGCCCCTGCGCCGTCTCGTTGCGCATCATCACGGCAACGTCGATACCGCGGGAGTCGTTGCCGGCGGTGGTGTATTTCTGGCGGTAGCCCTGGCCGACCATCTTGAACAGATAGCCGTATTCGAAGGCCTTCAGCGCCTCGATATTGTCGACCTCCTGCATGCAGATGATGTCGGCGCGGGTGGCAGCGATCGCCAGCGCCGTGAGTTGGCGGGTATCGTCGGACTGAGCGATGGCGCGGGCCTGCTCGAGCATCTTGTATTCGGCTTCGCTCTGGATATCGAACAGCGCCAGCGTGCGATCCTCGTTGAGCTGGTTGCGATAGCCGGAGAAATCGAACCTGTTCATCAGGTTCTCGACGTTGAAGGTGGCGAGGCGAAGCGGCATGGGCCGAACCTTTGCCCGCAAGCGAGGGCGAAAACAAGGGCGGCCGCATACCCGTCATGGTTGATGGAACCTTTCCGTTCATCCTCCGTTCAGACTGGAAGTTGCATCAATCGGCCCCTTCCCGGGGTGTGCTGGGCGTGGGGCCTTTACTCCTTGGAGAGTGAAATGAAACCGCTCTTTTCTTGTCTTGGATCTGGGCTCCTTGCTCTGGGTCTGGCTGCCGGTGCGACAGCACCGTCCCTCGCCGGCCCGATCCCGCAGCCCGATCTTTCGACCGCCACGAGCATGGCCGCGCCTGCCGTCATACCCGTCCGTGACAGCTGGGCCGGCGGCAACGACCGGCAGATGTACGACTGGCGCTTCCGCCGTGGCGGCGACTTCAGATGGCGCAACGGTGGTAATTTCGGCAACCGTCATTTCTCCCGCAATTGGAATGGCGGTAACTGGAATGGTGGCGACTGGCGCTGGCGGCATCGTCATCACCGCTACTACGACGGAGGCGATGCGGCCATTCTGGGGCTGGGCCTCGGCCTTGGCCTGGGCGGCCTTGCCTACGACAATTACTATGATCCCTACTACGACCCCTATCCGCGCTACTATCAGCCGCGGCGGGTCTACCGGGTTTCCAGCGCCCATGTCCGGTGGTGCTACGATCGCTACCGGTCGTATCGTGCCTGGGACAACACTTTCCAGCCCAATTACGGTCCGCGCCGGCAGTGTATCTCGCCCTACGGCTGAACAACGGACCAGAAAACCAAACGGGCCGCACTGCGGCCCGTTCTTGTTTGCGGGGAAACTTCACCGGACCAGCCGGCGTAACCCTATATTTATCGCATTACTATATCCGTCTGTGCGGTGCCCCCAAAACTCGATCGCTTCATCGATCGCCAGGACGTACCGCCATGGCCGACGACAACAACAGAGAGAACCACAGGCAGCGCGTGCTGAAGGGCGCGGCGATCTTGACCGGCATCACCAATTCGGAGGTCAAGTGCACGGTCCGCAACATGCACGCCGGCGGCGCCGAACTGAAAGTGCCGATCGACGCGCGTGTGCCTGATGAGTTCCTGCTGTACGTGCCGACCGATGGCATAGGCTACAAGGCGATCGTGCGCTGGCGTCGCGAGGATCGTATCGGCGTCGAATTCACCGGCACGGAGCCAAAGCCGCATTGGCACTACGGTTGAGCCGGGATCGCGCCTTTCAATCGACGAACTGAACGCCAATCAGCGTCGGCATGCGCCAGCGTATGCGCGCGGCACGGATACGCTCAGTGCCGTTGATCGCGAGGTCGAAGCCCGGCGGCACACCTGTCGTATCGCCAAAGCTCAACAGCGCCCCATTTTCGGACTGATTGCGGACGACGCCTTCCATGGCGCCGAAACCGCTGTTGAAGCGCAGTGTCGCGCCCTTGAGCACGCGCCGCCGTTGTTCCACGCGGCGTTCGCCGAAGAACGCATTTCCACCCACCATCATGTTCATTGCTGCAACCCCCTCTTGTCCCGGCGCGAGCAAAGCAAATTACGTGCCAGTATTTTCGTGCCGCAATGAAACAACCGGCACATAAGAAAGCCGGCGGATTGCTCCGCCGGCTTCTTTTGTTATAAATAATATTATCACGTACTAATTTTATTTTGATCCGCCAGCCTTGTTCCTGGCGACCGCCGCGATCGAGCCAAGCCCGAGATCGCATAAGGCAGAAGACGTCGATCGGCTAGTTCTTGGTCTTGTCGACCAGCTTGTTCTTCGAGATCCACGGCATCATGGCGCGCAGCTTGGCGCCGACTTCCTCGATCTGGTGGCTGTCGTTCATGCGGCGGATGCCCTTGAAGCGCGACAGACCGGCACGGTATTCCTGCATCCATTCCGACGTGAACTTGCCGGTCTGGATGTCCTTGAGCACACGCTTCATCTCGGCCTTGGTTTCGGCGGTGATGATGCGCGGGCCCGAGACGTATTCGCCCCACTCAGCCGTGTTCGAGATCGAGTAGTTCATGTTGGCGATGCCGCCTTCATAGATCAGGTCGACGATCAGCTTCACTTCGTGCAGGCACTCGAAATAGGCCATTTCCGGCGCATAGCCGGCTTCCACCAGCGTCTCGAAGCCGGCGCGGATCAGCTCGACCAGGCCACCGCACAGGACGACCTGCTCGCCGAACAGGTCGGTTTCGCATTCCTCGCGGAAATTGGTCTCGATGATGCCCGAACGGCCCCCGCCGACGCCGCAGGCGTAAGACAGAGCCAGGTCGAGCGCGTTGCCGGACGCATCCTGGTTGACGGCGACCAGGCACGGCACGCCGCCGCCCTTCTGGTATTCGCCGCGCACCGTGTGGCCGGGGCCCTTCGGCGCGATCATGACAACGTCGACCGTCGACTTCGGCTCGATCAGACCGAAATGCACGTTGAGGCCGTGCGCGAAGGCGATCGCGGCGCCGTCGCGGATGTTCGGCGCGATCTCGTTCTTGTAGATGTCGGCCTGCAGTTCGTCGGGCGTCGCCATCATCATCAGGTCGGCCCATTTGGCGGCGTCCGCCACGCTCATCACCTTGAGCCCGTCGGCCTCGACCTTCTTCGCGGTCGCGGAGCCGGCCTTCAGGCCGATGGCGATTTCCTTGGCGCCGGAATCCTTGAGGTTGAGCGCATGCGCCCGGCCCTGACTGCCATAGCCAATGATGGCGACCTTCTTGCCCTTGATGAGGTTGAGATCGGCATCGCGATCGTAATAGACACGCATTTCGTCTTCCTTCCCGTTTTGAAGATCAAAGGCCTTGCGGCCTGGTTTTTGCTCCGAAAAGAGCGAGAAACTGCTGCGTCGCTCGGACGGCATCGCCGCCGATCGTCGCCTCAGTCAATTCCAGCCGGTCGCCGAGCAGCAGACGGATCTGAACGTCGCGGCCAACCAGCCCGAAAAAGGTGCGGAACGCCGTCTCGGCATCCGAAAAATCGAGAAGCCCTGCCAACCTGCCGGCTTCGAGCACCGGCTTCAGGCGCCTGGCCAGCGCGAAGCGGCCATTCTCCAGCACCACGGCGCCGAGGTTATCCTTGCCGGAACCGGCATGGCTGACCGCCACGCGGTTGAGCGCGATCGAGGTATCGCTCGAAATCACCTTCAGCCAGTCCGAAGCGAAACGCTCAAGGCTGGCGGTCAGCGAAGCAACATCCATGCCCCGGCCGTCGACCTGCGACACGCGCACCTTCGAAGCCTGCCACTGCACCGTCGCCGTCAGCAGCCCGTCGCGGTCGCCGAACCATTTGTAGAGCGTTTCCTTGGAGCAGCTTGCCCGCCGCGCCACGGCGGTCATGGTCAAGTTGTCGCCCTCTTCGACCAGCAAGCGCAGCGCGGCATCCAGAACGGCCTGCTGCCTTTCGGTGAGCCCTTCGCCATTGTCGATGTCGGCGTTCGCCTGCAACACGATCTTCCCTGCCCAACGACGCGTTCCACACTGCCCAGATGGCAGTACCGTACGTTACGGTTCTCTATGGCGTATTGTACGAAACCTTGCAAGTCCTATTTCTATCCTGAGCCATCACGTTCGGATGGCTCGCGCCGGGGGAAACGATGTTGAGCGGTTTGCTTGCCTTGACCATGGCTGCCGTGTTCGCCGGCGCCGCGATCTATGTCAGTGTCGCTGAACAGCCAGCGCGGCTTCGCCTTGACGACAGGGCGCTGCTGCAGGAATGGCAACCGGCATACAAGCGCGGCGCCGCCATGCAGGCGTCCATCGCCATTGTCGCCTGCGTTCTCGGGCTGACCGCGTGGTGGCAGCTTGGCGGTCTGGCTTTTCTGGTCGGCGCGGTGCTGATCATCCTGCCCTGGCCCTGGACGTTGCTGGTGATGATGCCGGCCAACAGGGTGCTGGAAGCATTGGACGCCAGCGCCGACAATCCTCACGCCAGATCCCTAATCGTCAGATGGGGCAATCTGCACCTGATGCGCGTGGCATTTGGCGTGCTGGCGACGATCGCGTTTCTTTGGGCCACCCACCAGCCCTGAAAGCCGGCGCCTATTTCATTCCGCGATTGGCGGTTGACGCAACCGCCCGAGCAGCGTCGCCAGTGCTTCCAGTTCTTTGGAAGAAAGCTGGTCCCCCATCAACTCCGCGATGGCCTTTCCGTAGACCGACCAGATGCGGCGGCGCATGTCGCGGCCATCTGCCGTGATGCGAACGGTTTGGCCACGGCCGTCGTCCGCGACAGCCAACCTCTCGACCAAACCTTCGGCTTCGAGCCGGGCCAGCAGGCGTGAGAGGTTGTACTGAGCCAACAAGACGCGATCGATCAGCTCGAAGGGGCGCAGGCCGCCCTCACCGGCCTCGGCAAGCTCATGCAGAACGTCGTACCAGGCGAGCGGCGGCAACTTCCCGGCCTTCAGGGCGTCCTCGGTCTTTTCGATTAGCTGACGCGACACCCGTATCAGCCGGCCCCAGGCTTCAACGGCTGCGGGTGAAGGCGATTTTCTGATCATTGATATAGCCTATGCGATAGATGCAGATGCATCAAGCTTGACGATCGATGCAATCGCATCCATATAGATGCGAATGCATCGACATGGAGCTAACCGATGAAACACGAAATCTGCAAGATCGCCGACATCCCGCAAACCGGCAGCCTGGTCGCGCCCTTCTTCGGCCGCGAGGTCCATGTCTGGCGCAGCGGCGAGCACATCCGCGCCGCGGCCAATGTCTGCCTGCATTTCGGCGGCCCGCTCGACTGCAAGGACGGCGCCTTTGTCTGCCAGTGGCATGGCGCACGCTTCGATATGAGAAGCGGCGAGCGTCTGGAAGGACCAGCGCCGAAGAACTCCCGCCTGATGTTCTTGGCGACGCGCGTCGAGAACGGTGCGCTGAACTATGTCTGGGGAGAATGACATGACAGCCAGGCTCGCCCTCGTCAGCCATCACCTCTGCCCCTACGTGCAGCGCGCTGCGATTTCGCTTGCCGAAAAAGGCGTGTCGTTCGAGCGGGTGAACGTTGACCTCGCCAACAAACCCGACTGGTTCAGAGCCATCTCACCGCTCGGCAAAGTGCCGCTGTTGCAGGTCCGGCACGACAACGACGAAGAAGTGATTTTCGAATCCGCGGTCATTCTGGAGTATCTCGAGGAAACCGAGGCCAATCCGCTGCACCCCGCCGATCCGCTGGCTCGGGCCAGGCATCGCGCCTGGATCGAGGTCGGCTCGGCCATCCTCAACAGCATCGGCCGCTTCTATTCCGCTCCCGACGAGGCCGCCTTCTCCAACGAAAGCAAAGCCCTGTCCGAACTTTTTGCGCGGGTGGAGGCGGAATTATCGGCCAGGCAACAAGATCGATTTTTCGAGGGTCACCGATTTTCGCTGGTCGATGCCGTCTACGCGCCGATCTTCCGCTACTTCGACAGCTTCGACCGCATTGGTGATTTCGGCATACTGGATGGAAAGCCGTTGGTTCGGGCCTGGCGGGAAGCGCTAAGCCACCGACCATCGGTGAAGGCGGCCGTCAGCGCCGACTATCCACAACGGCTCGACGCCTTCCTGCGGGCAAAGGCATCCTACCTCTCGCGGGCTATGAGGCTTGATGGTCACCCCATCGCAACTCCGCTAGCCCGATCGGCCTAAACGGGTCGATGACCGTACCCGCGACCATGGTAGAGAGGAATTGCGGCCCTGGCGGGACTCTCGCCAGCGCCGCTACCAGGCGGTCGCGCACGAACGGAAGCGCTGTGGAGTCCGACTGGTAGAACGGCGTCAGCGACAGCGACAGCGCCTGGAAAACGCGCACATGCCAGCGACGTGACCTGGCGTAGCTTTCCAGCGCCTCTTCGACGGTGCTCGTCCGCGCCAGCGCGTGGCCGAGCGCGGCTGCGTCAAGCAACGCCATGTTCGCCCCTTGCCCGAGCTGCGGGCTGGTCGAGTGCGCGGCGTCGCCGATGACCGCCAGCCCCCGGCCGGCCGGCAGAGTCATCGTATGATGGCCATAGCGGGCGAGCGACAGCTGGTCGAAACTGTCGATCTGGCTGGTGAAGGCCTCGCAGTCCGGCCAGATGGAAACCACTCTCGCCTTCCAGGCCTCGAGGCCCTCGGCCCGCACCTTTTCCTCATCGATTGGCTTCAGGCTCCAGAAGAAAGCCGCCATGCTCTCAGCACCGGCTTCCGGGCGGCCGATCGGCAACACGCCGACCATGACGCTTGCCTTGTCGTAACGCTGCAGCAGCGCGCGCTCGTTGAACCCCTCGCGCCAGCCGAGCGAGGCCCAGAAGGCGCCATAGGCGAGTGGGCGCGGCACCGCCGGATCACCAAGGCACTGGCGCAGCCTGGATCGCGCGCCGCTGGCGTCGACGACAAGGTCGAAAGGACCCAGCCGCTTTCCATTGGCGCAGGTGAGCGTCGGCCGATCGCCCGTGTCGAGCGTATCAATCTCGATATTCGTTTCGATGGGAACCGCTTCGCGCTTGGCAGCGCGATAAAGCACGCCGAACAGCGCCGCTCGGTGAACAGCCACGCCGAAGCGGCGGCCACGCCGCGAATCGTAGCGGACATCGAGCACCGTTCGTCCGCTCTTGGCGTCGGCGCCGTGCAGCCGATCGATACGGCTTCCTAGCGCAAGGATTTCATCGAGCAGACCGAGATCGGCGAGCACCGTCAGCCCGGTCGGTTGCAAGATCAGCCCGGAACCGACAGGCTTCGGCTCCTCGAAGCGCTCGAAAATAGCAACCTTGTGGCCTGCCCGCTTGAGATAGAGCGCCGCGGCCAACCCCGCCGGCCCGGCGCCGGCAATCGCGATCTCGTATGACTTGCTCATCGCCCCCACACCCAAGCCGGGGCGACGATCCCGCAACGAAGGCGCCGGATCAAGCGGCGCTTTGACGCTGTCTGGGAAGAGGAAGCCGCCTAGGCCTGCGCGCCGTCGAAAGCGGCGCGCGCCTCGCGCACCGCGCCGTGGTTGAACTCGGCCCACTGGATGAGCATCTGCAAGGGGCCGAACATCGAGCGCCCAAGGTCGGTCAGGCTGTATTCGACACTCGGAGGCTTCGTCGGGAACACCTCACGGTGCACATAGCCGTCGCGCTGCAGGTCATGCAGTGTCTGGGTCAGCATGCGTTGCGAGATATCCGGTACCAGGCGTCGCAGTTCGCCGAAGCGATAGGGCTTCTCGGCCAGCGCCGACATCAACAATGTGTTCCATTTGCCGCTGATGCCCTGGATGACATCGCGGACCGGGCAATCGGCGAGATTTCCGCCACCGCTTTCGGCGCGATAGATCTCGAGTTTCATCTTCAGATCGACAACCTTGCTGTCCACGGCTGGTTCCCTGCCTGTGCCTACCTCCCGAAAAACTGCCTTCTTTACGGCGTGGGGTCAATTCATATTTTAGTGCTGGTCTCTTTTTGAGACCATCAACCCGACCCGCTCTCGGATAATCTTCAGGAACCTCCCATGACCGAAACCCTTCTCGTCACCGGCGCTTCCGGCCAGCTCGGCCGCGGCGTCATCAACCACCTGCTGGACACATTCAAGGTTCCAGCGGACCGCATCATCGCCACCACGCGCACGCCGGCCAACCTTGCCGACCTTGCCGCGCGCGGCGTTACAATCCGGGAGGCGAATTTCGACGACACGGCGTCGCTCACCAAGGCCTTCGCGGGCGCCAGCCGCGTGCTCATCATCTCGACCAACGAACTGGCGATCCACGGCAAGCGGCGTGAGCAACAGCTTGCGGCGGTCACCGCGGCCAAACAGGCTGGCGTCGGCCACTTGCTCTACACCTCGCTGCCCGATCCCGAGCCGGGCTCGCCGATCCTGTTCGCGCCCGACCACTACGACACCGAGCAGGCGATCAAGGCGACCAGCATACCCTACACGTTCTTCCGCGACAGCTGGTATGACGAGAACCTTTTCATGTCGCTGCCGCATACCCTGGCATCGGGACACTGGTATACCTCCGCGGGCGATGGCCGGATCTCCTATTGCGCGCGCGACGATATGGCTGCGGCGATCGCAGGCGGGCTGGCCTCGGCCTCCGATCAGAGCGTCACCTACACGCTGACCGGTCCGAAAGCCTACTCCGTCGCCGAAGTCGCCGCCCTTGTCACCGAAGTCACCGGCAAGCCGATCGAGGTCGTGCAGCTCTCCGACGAAGCGCTGACTGAAGGCATGAAGGCGGCAGGCCTGCCTGAGTCTGTCGCCCGGCTTCTCGTCTCCTTCGATGCCGCCACGCGGGCCGGCGGCCTCGGCATGGTGACCGATGCCGTCGAGAAACTGTCCGGCCGCAAGTCCCTGTCGCTCAAGCAGTTTTTGGAAGCCAACAAGTCCAAGCTGGCTGCTTGACGATATATCTGCGCGGCGGGAGGTCTCGCCTGCCTGTCGCCGCGCTACTTTTTGAGCAGCCCGAGACGGATCAGGCTCTCGGCGGTCGCGACCAGCGCTTCCTCCCGCGGCCGTGGCGCCCAGCCCAGCATGCGCACTGCCTTGGCGCCTGTGGCGTTCCTGGCCTTGCCCAGTTCCGTCACGATCTGGGCAGCCTGCCCGTCGAACAGTCCGACGAGCCTCACCAGCCAGTCCGGCAAGACGCGCGTCGTGACGCGCGACGCCGCATTTCCCAGCCGCGCCTTCAGTGTCTGCGCGATCTCCAGCATCGTCATGAAATCGCCGCTGATCGCCAGGAAGCGCTCGCCCCTGGCGGCGGGATTGGTCATGGCTCGAAGATGCAGGTCGGCGACGTCCCGCACGTCGACCACGCCGAACACCATTCTCGGCAAACCTGGCACCTGGCCGTCCAGCAGGCGCTTTATGAACGCCGTCGACGTCGAGTGGTCCGGCCCGAGCACCGGTCCGAATATCCCGACCGGATTGACGACAGCCAGTTCCAATGTGCCCTGGCTGCCGATGAAATCCCACGCGGCGCGCTCCGCCAGCGTCTTCGACTTAACATAGGCGCTCACTTTTTCCGAGAGGTTTGTCCAGTTCTCTTCCGTGAACGGATGGCCGGCAACCGGCGTCTGCCCATAGCCGACAGCAGCAAAGGACGAGGTGAGTACCACCCGTTCGACGCCGGCGTCGCGCGCGGCCCGTAGCACACGCAGAGCCCCTTCCCGGGCAGGGACGATCAGGTCGTCCTCGTGCTTGGGCACGTCGGGTGGAAAGGGCGAAGCGACATGCAGCACATATCGGCATCCGGCGACCGCAGCCGGCCAGCCCGAGTCCGACATGAGATCGGCATGGGCAAAGGAAAGCGCATCGCCCGGTTCGGCGCCGCCGACCTGCAGCATGGCCAGGACATCGGCTTCGCGCCTGCTGGAGCGCACCGTCGTGCGTACCCGGTAGCCGGCCTTGAGCAGTTCGAGGATGCAGTGGACGCCGACGAACCCGGACCCGCCGGTAACGAGCACCAACTCACCGCTCATGCCCGCCTCCTGTCGGCCAGTGGTCTTAGATGGCCACCTGCGTGCCGATCTCGACCACGCGCCCGGTCGGAATCTGGAAGTATTCTGTCGCATCGGCGGCGGTGCGCGCAAGGCCTATGAACAGCCGGTCCTGCCATATGGGCATACCGGAGTTGGGCGAGGCTTTCAGCGAGCGCCGTGACAGGAAGAACGACGTCGTCATGATGTCGAACTTCCAGCCCTGCTTGCGGCAGATCGCCAGTGCGCGCGGTATGTTTGGCTGCTCCATATAGCCGAACGTCAAGGTAACGCGCATGAAGAGTTCGTTGACCGTCTCCATCTTCACCCGCTCGCTGTCGGGCACCACCGGCTGCGGCGCCGTCACAACCGACAGGATGACGTTCTGTTCATGAAGCACCTTGTAGTGCTTCAGGCTATGCATCAGCGCGGTCGGTGCGCTCAACGGATCGCTGGTCAGGAACACGGCCGTGCCGGACACCAGATGCGGTTTCTTCTTGAGAAGGTTCGCGGCCAGGAAGTCGAGCGGGATCTCGTTACGCCGGGTCTTGTCGAACAGGTAGCGGCTACCGCGCACCCAGGTCCACATGCCGAGGATGATGGCGAAGGCCACGGCCAGCGAAGCCCAGCCGCCTTCGAACACCTTGACGATGTTGGAGGCAAAGAAGCCGATGTCGATCAGCGCGAACAAGGCCGTCAGCGCAACCGCGGGCCAGATGTTCCATTTCCAGATGCGCCTCATGATGACGAACAGCAGCGTCGTCGTCACCAGCATGTTGCCGGTCACCGAGATGCCGTAGGCCGACGCCAGCCTGCTGGACTCGCCGAAACCGACAACCAGGAGCATCACAACAAGCGCGATCAGCATGTTGACGCGCGGCATGTAGATCTGGCCGGACTGTTTTTCCGAGGTGTGCAGGATTTCGAGGCGCGGCAGCATGTTGAGCTGCACGGCCTGCCTGGTCAGCGAATAGGCGCCCGAGATCACCGCCTGGCTGGCGATCACGGTCGCCGCTGCCGCCAGCACCACCATCGGGATGAGTGCCCAGCCCTCGTTCATCTCGAAGAACGGATGGCCAACGGTACCATTCTGCGAGAGCACATAGGCGCCCTGCCCCGCATAGTTCAAAAGCAGGCACGGAAACACGATTGCCAGCCATGCCAGCACGATCGGCTTGCGACCGAAATGGCCAAGGTCGGCATAGAGCGCCTCGGCGCCGGTGACGGCAAGGAAGACGGCACCGACGGTGACGAACGAAACATCGGGCGCGCTGATGAAGAAGGCCACGATGTAGTGCGGGCTGATCGCCCACAGGATTTCCGGATCGGCGATAATGTGCTTCAGCCCGGAGAGGCCTATGGCGAGGAACCAGATGGCGGTGACAGGACCGAATACCAGGCCCACGCCGCCTGTCCCGAACCGCTGAACGGCGAAGAGCATGGCGAGGATGAGCAGCGTCAGCGGCACGACATAGGGCTGGAAGGCAGGCGTGACGACATTCATGCCCTCGACCGCCGACAGCACCGAAATGGCAGGCGTGATGACGGCATCGCCGAAGAACAGCGATGCGCCCACGATGCCGATGCCGAGGACCACTGCCGAGCGCGTCGGAAAACTGCCGCGCGCCAGCGCCATCAGCGACAGCACGCCGCCCTCGCCGCGGTTGTCGGCGCGCAGCACGAACATGATGTATTTGATGGTGACCGTAATGGTCAGCGACCAGATGATCAGCGACAGCACGCCCAGAATGTCGGCGCGATTGGCGACATTGCCGCCGGAGGAGGCGTGCAATGCCTCCCGGAACGCGTAGATGGGGCTCGTGCCGATGTCGCCATAGACCACACCGAGAGCGCCCAACATCAGCACCTTGGTGCTGTGTTGTGCAATCTCTGGGTGGCCCGTTTGATCGACAGGCTCCGCCTCAGCACCACCATTGGCAAGGGCCATGGACGACACTCCAATAAAATGCGCGGTGCTCTACGCTTGCTGCGGTGCAATATCAAGTGCCCCGGCGTTAGGGCTCCCATGCCCGCAGTGCAGGGCTTGTGGGTATACGGAGCCAACGGATTACTTCATCCGACGCAGAGTGAGAATGTCAGATCGCGACCTGCGTGCCGATCTCGACCACGCGTCCGGTCGGTATCTGGAAATATTCGGTCGCGTCCGCGGCGGTCCGTGCAAGACCGATGAACAGGCGATCCTGCCACATCGGCATGCCGGAATTGGGCGAAGCCTTCAGCGAGCGTCGCGACAGGAAGAACGACGTCGTCATGATGTCGAACTTCCAGCCCTGCTTGCGGCAGATCGCCAGAGCGCGCGGGATGTTGGGCTGCTCCATGTAGCCGAACGTCAGCGACACCCGCATGAAGAGTTCGTTGACCGTCTCCATCTTCACCCGCTCGCTGTCCGGGACCACGGGCTGCGGCGCCGTCACCACCGACAGGATGACGTTCTTTTCATGCAGCACCTTGTAGTGCTTGAGGCTGTGCATCAGCGCGGTCGGCGCGCTCAGCGGGTCGCTGGTCAGGAACACTGCGGTGCCTGACACCAACTGCGGCTTCTTCTTCAGGAGATTCGCCGCCAGGAAGTCGAGCGGTATCTCGTTGCGGCGGGTCTTGTCGAACAGGTAGCGGCTGCCGCGTATCCAGGTCCACATGGTCAGGCCCATGATGGACGCGACGGTTATCGATACCCAGCCGCCTTCGACGACCTTGACGACATTGGCCGAGAAGAAGCCGAGATCGATCACGCCGAACAGCAGCGCCAGCGCCAGTGCGAGCCCCAATTGCCACTTCCAGAGCCAGCGCATGACCACGAACAGAAGGATCGTCGTCATCAGCATCTCGCCGGTGACGGAGATGCCATAGGCCGAGGCCAGCGCGCTTGAGCTGCCGAAGCCGACGACGAGCAGCATCACGCCCAGGGCGACCAGCAGGTTGACCCTGGGCATATAGATCTGGCCGCTCTGCATCTCGGACGTATGCTGCACCTCGATGCGCG
>NZ_JANINM010000446.1 GCF_024509055.1 Mesorhizobium sp.
TCATCGCCTGCCGCACCTGCTCCGGAATGTTGGTGGGTCCTGGGATGAAAAGATGGGTAAAGCCGGCCATGAAATCCTCCTCGGCGAGCGGCGGACCCGCTCAGTTTAATGCCAGGAGCATCAATCGATAGCCGACCATCAACAACACCTGCCCGGATAGAAATGACCTGTTAGCCGGATAGGTTTTTGCCTACCCGCCCGGATGATCGGGCTCCTGACGACCGAAACAAGCCATTGAAATCATTAACGAGGCGCCGATGGGTCGCTGCGACAGGAAGCCTGCCTGATGCGAACCGGAACCAGTCTCTTGAGGGAGGCAGGCACGGCTTACCGCTGCATGCTACCGTGCCATAAAGTTGGGCGGGACAAATGTGTGGGTATCTGAAAGGAGCAGCATATCACCCGCACGCAATGCCATGGCCAACCAACTTGGTCGGTGGCTTAAAAATGCGCAGGGAGATGTCTTGCTGCGCGCGGCGAACGCCATGCGGTTTTATGGGCGCGCGGTGCCGCCCCTGCCGGGAACATCGTATCAAACCGCGAACTCACCAGCCTCCGTAGCCGCCGCCGCTCGCGGACACGGCTTGCTCAGTCCGGCCAAATGCCTGGCGACGTCGGAGCGCCGTCGTCATATCGCGACAGCCATTCCACGATCTTCGGCCGATTGGTGATGAAGCCCTTGTAGGTCGCCAGTTCCGCCGGCAGGTCCCGGACGACACGATGGAAGCGCCTGGCCCATTTCGGCACCGTCACCAGTTCGTCGAGCTTGATGAGGTAGCAACGGATCGGAAACACCAGGGCATTCGAGCGAGGGAGGCGAAAGAAGGTCTGAAGCTCGACGCGCAAGTGCATCATTTGCCCCATGTTCTCCAGCGTCAGGTCTTTCTTCATCACGCCCCATTTGTGATAGTTTTCGGGGCTTGTATCGAGCAGGGGATTGACGGTCATCGTCCAATTCAGGCGGCGCGCCGGCGAGCCCTGCTGCACGTTCAGGAGGAACTTCAAGGCGCGCTGGAAGATACCCATCTCGTGCGCTTTCGGCACCGGGGCATGCCATTCGAAGAAGTTCATGCCGATGTCGAAATCAAGGCTCCAGTCGGCCTGTGTCGTCACGATGCCGGCGTCCATCCACAAGTTGTCGTCACGTTGATCAAGCACCGCAAAGTCGCCTTGGGTCTGGCGCGTGATGTACTCCATCGGGCCATAGGGCAATGTGGATTCATCGAGGAAGGTGAACTTCTGTTCGATGCCCAATGGGCGGTTGATCCAGTGCCATTTTGTGCCGTCGCGGTGCAGCTCGAAGAACTCGGGATACTCCTCTGCCTTCGAGGTCATGATCAGCTCGAGCAGATCCCAACCGGCCAAGGTCATGTGCGGCAACGACTGGCAGCGCAACGGGTCTTCGGCAAGGACGCGGGCACGGTCGCGCATCTCCGAGACGTAGTGCTCATCGACGTCGAAAGTCCGCTCGTAGACGCTGCCTGGACGGTATGATTTGTGTGGCTCCAGGTTCACCGAGTACATGTAGCTGTCCTCGGGGAACGGGAAAGGGAAGCGCTTGACCGCCTCGGGCGAGTTGCGGAAGGTGAAGTCGTCGCGGAACGTTTCTTCCCTGAAGATAATAGTCATCGCAGCGTCCTCCTCGCTATCGATCCAACACCAACGTTTTGCCTTCGAAGCGTGACACGCAAGGCATGATCTTGGCGCCGCTGGCACATTGCGTCGGCGTCAGCCAATGGTCCCTGTGCAGGAACGTTCCGTCATACTCGAGGACATCCGTCTCGCACTGACCGCAGGCTCCTCCGCGGCACAGATAAGGCGCCTCGACGCCTGCGGCTTCAATCGCTTCGAGCAGGCTTTGGTGTTCGCCGACCTGGATCGTCTTGTTCGACCGAGCCAGCATGACCTCGAAGGGTTTGCCTGAGGCAGGCGCAAGGAATTCCTCGTGATGGATCGCCTCGCGCGGCCATCCGAGCGCGGTCGCGGTCTTGCGCACCCAGCCGATCATACCTTTGGGCCCGCAGACATAGACATGGGTACCGAGCGGTTGCCCGTCGAGCAGAGCCGGCAGGTCGATCTGCTCGCCCCGGTCGTCATGGTAGAGATGGATGCGCGAGCGATAGTCGGCCACGAGCTCGCCCGCGTAGGAACCGAGGGATGCTGTGCGCACGGAATAGTGCAGCTCGAAGTTTCCATTCATGGCGGCGAGTTGCTTGATCTGGGCGAGGAACGGCGTGATGCCTATGCCTCCGGCAAGCAAGAGGTGCTTTCGCGCCCGCAAGTCCAGCGCGAAAAGATTGACCGGGTTGGAGATGACCATTTCCATCCCCGGCCTCACTTGCCGGTGCATGAACAAGGAACCGCCTCTGCCATTGTCATCGCGGCGGATCGAGATCGAATAGCCTTCCCGGTCGGCGGGGTCGCTCATGATCGAATAGGGATTGCGGCGCACGCGATCCTTGTCGTTCATCTCCACGACCGTGTGCGCACCTCCTGAGAAAGTCGGCATCGGCCCGCCATCACGGCGCACGAACCTGAAGCGGGTGACGAGCTCATTGACCGGCGTGACCTCGGCCACTGTCACAGGTATTTTTGCGGCTCCTGCACTCATCTGAACCGCTCCACGGATTCGGGTATGTTGCCAGGATCTTCCGCATCGACGCGCACGCCCTGAAAGGCCGCTATGCGGCGCGAGTAATGATCGCGCACGAACAGATGCAGCCCGCAATGGGCGCACTGGAAGGGATCGTGCGTCACGTCTTCAGTGATCCCCTTGCAATGCACGCACTGCACTCGGCGCACGGTGGAGCCGCGGTGCTCTGTCTGGATCGCGGAATGCGGGATGCCGGCCTGTGTGGCCTCGAACATCGCCTGGCCCATCAACCCTTCGGTTCCCGCCAGATAGACCTGCAGGCCCATGTGCGCTCCTGCCAGGACCCGCCTCAGCCGTGGGAGCGCGGCCTCGTAGCTCGGCCCGACATAGAGTTGGGCAGGGGCAAGCCGCTCCAACCCGGCGACGAAGCTGTCTCCGGACTTCTTCGGCAGGTAAATGACGTGAGCCCCGGCGAAGAAATCGGTGGGTGCGGAGGCGGCTAAATCGAGGATCGCCTGCGCACCTTCGGCGTCGGCGACCATCAGATGCAGTCGCCCTGGCCGTATCTCCAGCACGCCATAGACAGGGCGGCTTGGAATCGAGCCTTCTAACACTGGCTTTGACCCTCGGCTCCGTTTCGGTTGGTTTGCGGGACTGCGCCCCGCTTGCAGCGTCTCACCGCGAGCTTATCCCTTGGCGGTGCGACGTTTCTTGTCTGCGTCGAAGAATGGCATCGAATGGGCGACGCAGGGGATCTCGCCGGTCGAATTCCGGACGGTCATCTTCACTCCGTCGACCGCGCAGTCCACCGGCATGCGGGCGATGCCGATGTTGTGCTTGTTGAGGCTGGAGTACATTCCGATCGTCACCACGCCGACCTTCTTGCCGTCCTTGAGCAATGGCGCGCCCTCCTCGGCCGGCATCGTGCCTTCGAGTTTGACGCCGTAAATCTTGAAGCGCTCCTTGCCTTTCAGCCGATAGTGTTCCTCGGCGCCGCGGAAGCCAACCTTGCCGGGAGAGACGGTGAAGTCGAGCCCGAGTTCCCACAAAGTGTCGCCGGGGCCTTCGTTCTCGAAAGGATACTTCTCGGAGTTGTCATAGGGGAAGAACAGCAGGTAGCTCTCAGCCCTCAGCAGATCGAGCGTCGTGAACCGGCAGGGGATGATGCCCATGCCGGCACCCTCTTCCAGAATCCGGTCCCAGATTGCCGGAGCATCCTGGCCGCGGCAGAAAATCTCGTAGCCGCGCTCGCCCGTGTAGCCGGTGCGCGAGATCGTCACCGGCAGACCGAAAAGCGAGGTGTGCATATGGCTGAAGTAGTTCAGGTTCCGAATGCCTTCCACGTGCTTCTGCAGGTAGTCGACGGCAAGCGGCCCCTGCAGCGACAGGTCGTGGAGATTGTCATCGAAGCGGATCGCAACGTCGCGCCCGGTGGCCGCCATGGTGAGCTGCTCATGGGCGCCGCCCGAGCCGTGCACGACCATCCAGCTGTTCGGCCCCATGCGGTAGATCACGCAGTCGTCGACGAACTTGCCGGCGTCGTTGAGCATGGTCGCATAGACCGAACGGCCGGGCATGATCTTCTCGGCGTTGCGCGTCGTGGCCCGGTCGATGACGTGGGTGGCCGCGGGGCCGTTCAAGTGGACCTTCTTCAAGCCAGAGACGTCCATCAGGCCGGCTTTGGTGCGGATCGCCAGATATTCGCGTTCCGGGTCGCCTGAATACTGCCAGGCGGTCCCCATACCACTCCAGTCCTCCAGCTTCGAACCAAGCGCGCGATGGCGATCGGCGAGTGCTGAAAATCTCCAGGAATTGGTCATTGCATTCCCCTTTTTTATACCAATTATTGGACCAGTTTGTGAGAACTGGTCCTTGAAATCAATACTCCCGTTAAAATTTTTTACCTGAGAGCAAAAATGACCGATCGGACATCCGGGCAAGGAAGCGCCGAAAGCCAACCGAAACGGAGAGCCAGACACGTGCGCGAGACGCCAAATCGATGGTCGGAATCGGCAGATCGCCCAACGAGCGCAGCTGTCGGTTCCGACTTGCGTGGCCAACCAGAACCATCGCAAATGCATGCGAACTTTCGGATGTCGAAAGGAACGTCGTTGATGTCATCGAACCATGAGGCTGCCTTGGCGCTCATCGCGGATCATTCAATCACTGCCACGGTTCGGGTCGTGGTGGACACGCTGCTGGCCCGAATAACCTCTCAACAGTACACCACCGACGAACGACTGCCCTCGGAACGAACATTGGCGGGCGAACTCGGCGTCGCCCGCAACACTGTCCGCGAAGCGCTGGACGTACTCGAGAAACACGGCTTCATACGCCGGCGCGCCGGGAGCGGCAGCTTCGTGATGGGTCAGGCAGCCCCTGATGACACCCCTGGAGGCGTTGCAGCCGAGACGAGCCCGCTCGACCTCCTGGTGATGCGCGGAATAATCGAACCCGACATGATGCGGCTCGCCATCATCAATATGTCGCCGCGCGCCATTGAAGGGCTGAGCGAGACCTTGTCGGCCATGGAAGGGGTGCAAACCGACGCGGCCGAGTTCGCCCGGCTTGAGGACGAGTTCCACCGTCAGGTGGCCCGTGGCGCGGGAAATCCGCTGCTGGCGTCATGCTACGATCTGCTGGTCCAGGCTCGCCACCAGAGCTTCCGCGCCGCCCTCAACCGGCGACATCTGACACCCAGGCGAATCCAGGACTACCAGCGCCGCTACAACACGCTGCTCAACGCGATCATCTCCCGGGATATCGAGAGCGCGGTCGAATTCACCAAGCTGCTGCTGATTGAGGAACAAAAGCTGCTTCTGCAGGAAGATTGAGCTCAGTCCGAGCCGGCGGCGGCGCGCAACTCAGCGGAGGCACTGGAATGGCGCTGATCCCACATCAGCCCAAGCGCGCGCATTTCCTCGCGCAACCGGCCGCCGTGCTTGCGCAGCCAGGTCGGGACTGAGCCAAAGGCCACGATACGAGCCTGGCCATTCGTGATGCGCACGACGGGCCAGTCGCCGATCAGGGCATTGTCATTGCCGAACAGGTCCGAGCCCGCCCATTTCGCAACCCCGAACGCATGTTCGCCGAGACCGCCGTGCTTCATCGCCGCTAGAACCGAGACAGGCGTTGCCGTTCCGGCTTTCTCGACCGCCGCATGCCAAAGGTCGAGCGTTGCAACGTATTCCCAGGAAACCGCGCTCCAGCTCTCCGGGAAACGCCGATTGTACTCCGCGAAGAACTCGGCCGGGCGATTGAAGAAGAAGGCCTTGTCGCGGAGCTCTGGATCGTCGAAGTCCGGGAACTGGAACAGAAAGCCTTCCATGAAATCGACCGATGTCCGCTCGACCAGCCGCCGGTAATAGTCGGCGGTGCAAGAGATGATCTGCCCTTTGAATCCCGACAGGAAAGCAGCCTCGGTCAGCGCGTGAACCATTGGCTCATAACTCGTGCACCAACACAAAATGTCGGGGCTGCCGGCCAGCATTGCGCGCAATATCTCGTCGGCGTTCGTAGCTTCGGGGGCGTAGCGGATCTCGCCCACCGACGCGATCCCCTCGGCCGCGAAGGCAGCCCGATAGGTCGCCAGCGAAGGCAGGCCCAGCGCATCCGTCTGACTGCACATCGCCACGCGGCGCAGGTCGGGGCGGTTGCGCGCAAGCCATTCGACAGCCGTGACGTTGTAGAGGGGATGGATCTCGCTGGGCGCGATCAGGTAGGGCGTGTCTGGCGAAAGATCGCTCGGCAGTAGCGTCGAGGTCAGAATCTTGCGCGACATGAGATAGTCCTGGATGGGGCGGAACGTGTCGCCTCCATGCATCATCAGCAGCCCCACCCCGTGATCCTGCACGAGGCGCCGGGCTCCTCCCGCCGCCCGATCTGGATCGTAGCCGCAGTCCTCCGCCAACAGCTGGACGTTGTGCCGCGTCCCGCCTATGAGCATTCCGCCCGTGCGGTTGATCCAGTCCACCCAGATGCGGCAGCCGTTCAATCCCGGCAGCCCCCAAGAGCGGACAGGCCCGCTGAGCGGTCCGAGAAAGCCTACCTTGACCACACGCTGCGCGCCGACGCCCAGCCGTTTGACCTGGGCGTTCACTGCAAGTCGTTGCACTAGGCTCGGGGCGTTCATAGCGGCTCCTTACCACCGTTCATAAACCGGGGCCAAATCCGGCGCAAATTCATTTTCCTTCCATGAATATTAGTTGACACGGTTTCCCTTTCGATCAA
Organism: Mesorhizobium sp.; assembly: GCF_024509055.1. Lineage (GTDB taxonomy): Bacteria > Pseudomonadota > Alphaproteobacteria > Rhizobiales > Rhizobiaceae > Mesorhizobium. The sequence goes on from NZ_JANINM010000446.1 coordinate 6,824, forward strand.
AACTGGTTTGAACCAAAAGAACCAATCCATCATAAACCGGTTCAGACCAAATGGGAGAATTCATGATGAAGAAACGGATTGCCGTCATTGGTGCCGGTCCGTCCGGCCTGGCTCAGCTGCGCGCTTTTGCATCCGCCGCGCAGAAAGGCGCGGAGATCCCTGAAATCGTCTGTTTCGAGAAGCAGAAGAATTGGGGAGGGCTGTGGAACTACACCTGGCGCACGGGTCTGGACGAATTCGGCGAGCCGGTGCATGGCTCGATGTATCGCTATCTCTGGTCCAACGGCCCCAAGGAAGGTCTCGAGTTCGCGGACTATTCCTTCGAGGAGCACTTCGGCAAGCAGATTGCGTCCTATCCGCCCCGGGCCGTGTTGTTCGACTACATCGAAGGTCGCGTCAATAAGGCAGGCGTCCGCCCATGGATTCGTTTTTCCACCGTTGTGAGGTCTGTGACCTGGAGCGCCGAGACCCGCAAGTTCACCGTACGTGTGCACGATCTTCCCAATGACCGGTCCTACTCGGAAGAATTCGACCACGTCATTGTCGCGTCGGGCCATTTTTCGACACCGAACGTGCCGGAATTCCCCGGGTTCGAGACATTCAATGGCCGCATCCTCCACGCTCACGATTTCCGCGACGCACGGGAATTTGTCGGTCAGGACATACTGATCATCGGAACCAGCTACTCGGCCGAGGATATCGGTTCCCAGTGCTGGAAGTACGGTTGCAAGTCGGTCACGGTCAGCCACCGTACCGAGGCCATGGGCTTCAAGTGGCCGGCCAACTGGAAGGAAGTGCCCCTGCTGACCAAGGTCGAGGGCAACGTCGCAACCTTCAAGGATGGCTCGACCGCGACGGTCAACGCGATCATCCTCTGCACCGGCTACAAGCATCATTTCCCGTTCATGGAGGACGACTTGCGGCTGCGCACGGCGAACAGGCTGGCCGCGGCCGACCTCTACAAGGGCGTGGTCTACGTCCACAATCCGGCGCTGTTTTATCTGGGCATGCAGGACCAGTGGTACACCTTCAATATGTTCGATGCGCAGGCATGGTGGGTGCGCGACGCTATCCTCGGCAGGATCAAGGTGCCCGCATCCAAGAATGAGCTGATCGCCGACGTCGAGAAGCGGGTGGCGGGCGAGGACGCAGGCGAGGACAGCTATGACGCAATCCGCTACCAGGGCACTTACATCAAGGAGCTGATCGCCGAGACCGACTATCCGAGCTTCGACGTCGACGCCGCTGACGAGGCTTTCTTCCAGTGGAAGAAGCACAAGATCAAGGACATCATGGGCTTCCGCGACAACAGCTACAAATCGGTCATGACCGGCACCATGGCGCCGCAGCATCACACGCCCTGGAAAGACGCGCTGGACGACACGATGCAGAGTTATCTGCGCAACTGAACTTGCGTTGCCCAGCGACTTTTCCCGAAGCCCTACGGACCGTCCATTCTCCCGTGCCGCGCCCAGAGCAATTCCGGGCAGATGACGAGATGGGGCCAGTTCAGCAGCTCGCTGAGTAGGGCGAATGGCAAAGATGAGGAGAAGCCAGGATGCCGACTACGCAGACCGCGCACAGGTCGTTTAGTTTCTACCTCTTGCCTGGCTTCTCGCTTCAGGCTTTCTCCTGCGCAGTCGAAGTGCTGCGCTTGGCCAACGAAGCAATTGGAAAAAGCGCCTACAGTTGGCAAGTCGTATCTGAAGACGGGCAAGCTGTGGTGTCGAGTTGCCGAATGACCGTCGGCGCCGACTCCACGCTGAGGAATGAACGCGAGAGAACCCAAAAATCAAACCTGACGTCAGCCGCCGTGATTTGCGGCGGCAGCGCCATCCCGCGCCCGAACAGGCAACTCGACGCCTGGCTAAGGGAATGCCGCATGCGTCGCATCCCCCTCATTTGCATCGGCAGCGGCACTGTCGTCGTTGCGCGGGCTGGATTGGCGGACGGACGCCGGTGCGCAGTTCACTGGGAGCAGCTTCCGTTGTTTTGCGAGCAGTTTCCCGGGATCGAGTCCACCCAGACGGCCTTTGAGCATGACGGAGACCTGCATACCTGCTCGGGTGGGGATGCACCGTTCGACATGTTTCTGGACCTGGTCGAACATGACCATGGTTCAGGCGTCGTCAATCGCGTCTGCGAAAAAGCAATCGCTTACCGAATGCGATCAGCCGGGGAGCGACAGCGTCTGCCCCTTCATTCGCGCGTGAAGCTGAACCACAAGGCGGTGATGAAGGTCATCGGCCTGATGGAGGCAAGCCTGGATGACCCCATGCCGGTCGACGAACTCGTCGCGTTGAGCGGCATATCGCGCCGGCAGATCGAAAGGCTTTTCGACAGGGAGCTCGGACGCTCGCCGAACCGATACTACATGGAACTGCGCCTGGAGCGTGCGCAGCTTCTGCTTGTGAGCACAAACTTGCCGGTGGTGGAAGTCGCGGTGGCCTGCGGGTTCATCTCGCCGTCGCACTTTTCCAAAGTCTATCGCGAAGCCTACGGATGCGCTCCGCATCAGACACGATTGGCTGCCCGTGCGGACGGGCGCGTCGACCTGATGGACCCGGCGCTGCTGGGACTGGATTGCACCGAGGTGTCCCAACACAGGTTGTCGATGACGGCGTAGCCGACGAAGCAGCTGAGGCCGGCCTCAGCGAGGAGGTAACGATGCTGAACACGATCTACCCTCCCGTCCGCGGTGGACCGCCGCAGGCGAGCCGTATCATCCGCCCCGGTGGATTGACCCTGCCCGCCGGCACCGAGCGCTACATCGTCGGTGGCGCCGGGGCGATGCTGATCGACATTGCGGCAGGCGACGCCATCACCGTGACGAATGATGAGGGCGGCCAGGTCTGCGAGGTCGTCGTTGCCGACACCTCGGGACGCGTTGACTCTGACATCGTCGGCCATGGTCCGAACTCGGATGCAGCGGGTTTGAAGACCCTGCTGACCAGTCAGGACGGCAGCCTGCAGCGGCTGCGCAAGGCGCTCGACATCCGCGGCATCGACCTCGCCAAGGCAGGCGGGGTTCGCTTTTTCGACGCGACAACGCCGCCGAAGACCAATGTCGAGCTGACCGCCCAGCGCGGCGGCTGGCTGGTCATCGCGGCGCCCGGAACCGACATGGCGCCGGACGGCCAGGCAACTGCGACGCCGCTGACCGTCCATGTGCGGCGCGCGACGATGCGCTTGCGTGAAACGTCCCGGGATTTGCCGGATCCGCTTGCCGACCCGGTTCTCGATCTACGCGTGCACTCCTCCACGGCGGAGGCCTATTTCGTCAAGGCCGGCGACTACATTCAGATCGTCGATGTCGACGGGCGCCAGTGCACCGATTTCCAGTGCTTCTCGGCGCGCAAGCTGGACAAGGGCAAGGAGCATGCGCTCGACGTTACCGCCACGCGCAGCCTGATGGGCCATGCCTATCCGTTGCCCGGCCTGCATTCGAAATACTATGACCAGGACTTCCTGCCGCTGGTCGAGGTCGTGCAGGACACTTGCGGCCGCCACGACGCCTTCTCGCTGGCGTGCTATGCCAAATACTATGACGACATCGGCTATCCAGGCCATGTCAACTGCACGGAAAACTTCAACAAGGCGCTCGGCTCATACGGCGTTGCTCCGCGTGGCGGCTGGATGGCGGCCAACTTCTTCTTCAACACCGGGGTCGATGCGCACGGCGTCATGTATGCCGATGAGCCGTGGTCGCGGCCGGGCGACTACGTGCTTTTGCGGGCACTGACCGACCTCGTGTGCGTCAACTCCGCCTGCCCTGACGATACGACGCCGGCCAACGGCTGGAATCCGACGGACATCCATGTGCGCACCTATTCAGGCGCCGAGAAATTCCAACGCGCCGTGGCGATCCGCGCCACTCCCGATTCGGAGCCAAAGATGACCAAGGAAACAGGGTTTCACGATCGCCTGTCAAAGCTGACGCGCAACTTCGTGGAGTATCGCGGCTACTGGCTGGCCAACAGCTACGCAAAGGCCGGGCCGATCGAGGAATACTGGGCTTGCCGTCAGAAATCGGTGCTGATGGACCTTTCCGCGCTGCGCAAGTTCGAGGTGACGGGGCCAGATTCCGAAGCACTCCTCCAGTACACGCTGACGCGTGACGTGAAGAAGCTGGCGGTGGGCCAGATCGTCTACACCGCCATGTGCTACGAGCACGGCGGCATGATCGACGACGGCACTTTGTTCCGTCTCGGTCAGGACAATTTCCGATGGGTCGGCGGTGACGAATATTCGGGGATATGGCTGCGCGAACAGGCCGAAAAGCTGGGTCTCAAGGTTCTGGTCCGCAGCTCCACCGATCAGTTGCACAATATCGCCGTGCAAGGACCTGAAAGTCGCGAGTTGCTCAAGAAGGTGATCTGGACGCCGCCGCATCAGCCGTCGGTCGCCGAACTCGGCTGGTTCCGTTTTACCATTGGCCGCATCGGCGATGACCAGGGCATACCTGTCGTGCTGTCGCGCACCGGCTACACGGGCGAGCTCGGCTACGAGGTCTGGTGCCACCCCAAGCACGCGGGCGAGGTCTTCGACGCGATCTGGGCCGAGGGGCCGGCGCATGGATTGACGCCCATGGGCCTGGCCGCCCTCGACATGGTTCGGATCGAGGCCGGGCTGATCTTCGCCGGCTACGACTTCTCTGATCAGACCGACCCGTTCGAGGCGGGCATCGGCTTCACCGTGCCGCTCAAGTCCAAGGCCGACGATTTCATCGGACGGGACGCGCTGATCCGGCGCAAGGAGCATCCGTCGCGCAAGATGGTTGGGCTGGACATCGAAGGGACTGTCGCGGTCGGCCATGGCGACTGCGTCCATCTTGGACGCGCGCAGATCGGCGAAGTCACATCGTCGATGCGTTCGCCGATCCTTGGCAAGAACATCGCGTTGGCGCGCATCGACGTGGCCCATGCCGACGTCGGTACGCAGGTCGAGATCGGTAAGCTCGACGGCCACCAGAAGCGGCTGCCGGCCACGATCGTCCCGCTCTCGCACTACGATCCCAAGAAAACGCGCCCGCAGTCATGACGCATATGGAACCGCACGCCAAAGACACCCTTCTTGCGCAGATTGGCGGCGAGACGGTTCTGCGCGGTCTGGTCGACCGCTTCTACGACCTGATCGAGACCGATCCTCGCGGAATGCCATTGCTGCGACTGCATTTTCGCGGACACGGTGTCGAGCACGCCCGCGAGGAACAGTTCAACTTCCTGTGTGGCTTCCTCGGCGGGCGCCGTCACTATCTGGAAAAGCATGGGCACATGGACGTGCGCCTCATGCACGCGCATGTGCCGATCTCGGCAACTGACGCCGAGGACTGGCTCGCTCTGATGGATCGGGCGATCACCGAAACGCGGCTTTCGGGCCCACCCGTGGACAAGATGCGCCTGGCATTCCGCCGTGTCGCCCTAACGCTGGTCAATGATCTGGGAGAATGGGGGTGGCAAAGCGCTCGGCGACATTGAGGATCGCCGACAATCTTTATTGAAGTGAAAAATAGTCCTCTCAGGAAACAAAATAACCGGCAGTGGAAGCCGGATCGCAGGAACACTCAACCTCAAACAATGGGATGAAAAAGCCATGAGCGCTTTATCGGACACCTACGCGGAGGGAGCCGCGGGGCAGTTACATAGAAGTATTGACTGGCGAGGCGCCTTCTGGGTGGCAAGCGGCGTTCCCGCCCTCGTTCTGTTCTCGATCGGCGGTATTGCTGGAACGACTGGCAAGCTGGCCTTCCTGATCTGGACCGTGTCCATGATCATGGGCTTCCTGCAGTCGTTCACATATGCCGAAATCGCCGGTCTGTTCCCCAACAAGTCCGGTGGCGCTTCGGTCTATGGCGCAACCGCCTGGCTGCGTTATTCGAAGTTCATTGCGCCATTGTCGGTGTGGTGCAACTGGTTCGCCTGGTCGCCGGTGCTGTCGCTCGGCTGCTCCATCGCCGCCGCCTACATCCTCAATGCGCTGTCGCCGGTTCCGGTCTTCACCGAGACTTCTCCGCAGGTGGTTGCCTACATCGCGGCCCACGCCGGCACGAGCGCTGCCGATGCCATCGCAGCGGTGACGGCTGCCGCAACGCCCGCGATCCGCAACTGGTCGCTCTTCAGCCACACGCTTGGGCCTGTCAGTTTCTCGTTGAACGCGACCTTCTTCATCGGTGCGGTGCTGATGCTGATCATCTTCGCCATCCAGCACCGCGGCATCCTGGGCACCGCCAGTGTGCAGAAGTATATCGGCCTGCTCGTCATCATCCCGATGCTGATCGTCGGTGTCGTGCCGATCTTCACGGGCCAGATCGACTGGGCGAATTTCTCGCCTCTGGTCCCACTGGCCACCGCCTATGCGCCCGATCCGGGCTCATGGAACATCGCCGGATGGACGCTGGCCCTCGGCGGCATGTTCATCGCGGCATGGTCCACCTATGGCTTCGAGACCGCCGTCTGCTACACGTCGGAGTTCAAGAACCCCGGCACGGACACCTTCAAGGCGATCTTCTATTCCGGCCTGCTCTGCATGCTTCTGTTCATCCTGGTGCCCTTCACCTTCCAGGGTGTGCTTGGCCTCAACGGCATGCTGGCGACGCCAATCGTGGACGGCTCGGGCGTCGCCGACGCGTTGGCCGGCATGGTCGGCGGCGGCCAACTGATCCACAGCCTCCTGGTGATGCTGATGATCCTGGCGCTGGTGCTGTGCATCATGACGGCGATGGCCGGCTCGTCGCGCACGCTCTACCAGGGCTCGGTCGATGGCTGGTTGCCGCGCTATCTGAGCCACGTCAATGAGCATGGCGCGCCGACGCGGGCGATGTGGACGGACCTGTGCTTCAACCTGATTGTGCTGGCCATCGCCTCGGCCGACGCGACCAGCTTCTTCTTCATCCTCGCGGTGTCGAACTGCGGCTACATCATCTTCAACTTCCTCAACCTCAACGCCGGCTGGATCCACCGCATCGACAACGGCCACATCGAACGCCCCTGGAAGGCGCCAACCTGGCTGCTGGGGATCGGGGCCGTGTTCGCCTACGTCAACGCCATCTTCATGGGCGCCGGAGCCAAGGTCTGGAATCCGATGGCGCTGTGGGCCGGCCTGATAACCGCGGCACTGATCCTCCCGGTGTTCTGCTTCCGGCACTACATCCAGGATGGCGGCAAGTTCCCCGATCACATGCTGGACGATCTCGGCATGAAGTCCAGCGATCTCAAAGCCAAGAAGGCCGGAATCCTGCCCTACGCCACGCTGGTGGCAGGTCTGATCGTGGTGTTGGTCGCCAACCGGATCTTCGTGCTTTGACCGGCGACTGAACCGGGCAACGTGCCCTCCTCCCAGCCGCGTTGAACCGCGGCTACCTGGTCACCGCCCTGCCCGCGCGGGCGGTGACTCTTTTTGGGCCCCGCGAAACGCGTAGCAGCCCGAGACTGATGGCAGGCAAATTGTTTCTTCGTATGAATTTTTATTTCCTTTTAGTTGACTTGCAGCTTGGATAATTGCAAGGTTTTGCGACCTGGTTTCGAGTTCAACATAACATGTCACTGGTATTGCTAGGCGGGAGCGGAGAGAGGCAATGGCTGAAGTAATCGACGGCAAGGCGGTTGCAGCCGACGTGATCGCGAAGGTCACCAGCGCAAGCAGCGAACTGGCCTCATCCAAGAATGTAACGCCTGGCCTTGCGGTCATCATCGTCGGCGAGGATCCGGCGAGCCAAGTCTATGTGGCCGCGAAGTCGCGGACAGCGAAGGAATGCGGTTTCAATTCGCTACAACACACCCTGCCAGCCGATGTCAGCGAAGCCTATCTGATGGACCTCATCGAGGTCTTGAACGATGACCGGGCAATCCATGGCATTCTCGTGCAGCTGCCGCTTCCAGATCACATCGATGCCGGCAAGGTCATCCAGGCGATTGCGCCCGGAAAGGACGTCGACGGCTTCCATTTTGTCAATGTCGGCAAGCTCGGCACCGGTGAGGTCGACACGGCTTTCGTGCCCTGCACACCAGCCGGTTCGATGCTGCTGATCGAGCGCGTTCACGGCAAGGACCTTTCCGGCCTCAATGCAGTCGTCGTCGGTCGCTCCAACATCGTTGGCAAGCCGATGGCCAACCTCCTGCTGGCAGCAAACGCCACGGTCACCATAGCTCACAGCCGGACCAGGGACCTCCCGGAGCTTTGTCGCAGCGCGGACATCCTGGTCGCTGCTGTCGGCCGGCCGGAAATGATCCGCGGTGAGTGGGTGAAGCCAGGAACCACGGTGATCGATGTGGGCATTAATCGCATCGCAGCGCCGGAAAAGGGTAGCGGCAAGAATCGCCTGGTGGGCGACGTGGCCTATGCCGAGGCGGCAGGCCATGCCGGCGCGATCACGCCGGTGCCGGGCGGTGTCGGTCCAATGACGATCGCACTGCTGATGGCCAACACGCTGACCTCAGCCTACCTCGCCAATGACCTGCCGAGGCCACAGTTCTAGAACCACAATATGCGTTTCCGACAACCCAATCTTCGAGGTGAATGACCATGGCCGAAGTGAAGTCCGACATTGAGATCGCGCGTGGCGCCAAGAAAAAGCAGATCCAGGAGATCGGCCAGAAGATCG
>NZ_JANINM010000447.1 GCF_024509055.1 Mesorhizobium sp.
AGCGCGGCATGAACTCGTCCTTGAGGTGGGCGGCGCCCCGGTCGAGCGTGATCGATTCGATTGCGCGATGCGCGGCGATCAGGATGGTGCCGCCGGGCGTCTCGTAGACGCCGCGCGACTTCATGCCGACGAAACGGTTCTCGACGAGATCGAGGCGGCCGATGCCGTTGTCGCGGCCGAGGTCGTTGAGCGCGGCAAGCATGGTGGCCGGCGACAGCTTCTTGCCGTTGAGCGCGACCGGGTCGCCCTTGAGGAATTCGATCTCGATCTCGGTGACGGCGTCGGGAGCATCCATCGGCGAGACGGTGCGCTGGTGCACGAATTCCGGCGGCTCGCTCCACGGATCCTCCAGCACCTTGCCCTCCGACGACGAGTGCAGGAGGTTGGCGTCGACCGAGAAAGGCGCGTCGCCGCGCTTGTCCTTCGGCACCGGGATCTGGTGCTGCTCGGCGAAGTTGAGAAGGTCGGTGCGCGACTTGAACGACCAGTCGCGCCACGGCGCGATGACCTTGATGTCGGGGTTCAGCGCATAGGCGGAAAGCTCGAAGCGGACCTGATCGTTGCCCTTGCCGGTGGCGCCATGGGCGATCGCGTCCGCGCCGGTTTCCCTGGCGATCTCGACGAGATGCTTTGAGATAAGCGGCCGGGCGATCGAGGTGCCGAGCAGATAGGTGCCTTCATAGACGGCGTTGGCGCGGAACATCGGGAAGACGAAGTCGGCGACGAATTCCTCGCGCACGTCGACGACGCGGATGTCCTTGATGCCCATCATCTCGGCCTTGCGGCGGGCCGGCTCCAGCTCGCCGCCCTGGCCGAGATCTGCGGTGAAGGTGACGACCTCCGCGCCGAGCTCGGTCTGCAGCCACTTCAGGATGATGGATGTGTCGAGGCCGCCGGAATAGGCAAGCACGACTTTCTTCACGTTCTGGGTCTTGGACATGTTGGCGGTTCCGCGCAGAAGAAGGGTTCGTCGGGCGAGTATCACGGCGTTTCCGGGCGGCGCAAGTGACGAACAGCCCTGCCGTCGCCGCAGATGCTGGGCCAGAGGGCAGCGCGGGCAAGCGCTGGTGGGCGTCGAACGGCCGCGCTATAGGCGGTGCGATCCATTCCAGGTGCAGCCGATGCAGTTCGTTCCCGACACCACCACGCTGATCCAGTTCGCGGTCGCGACCGTCATCCTGGCGATCACGCCAGGGCCGGACATGACGCTTTTCGTGTCGCGGACGCTGAGCCAGGGCCGCGCCGCCGGCTTTGCCTCGCTTGCCGGCGCGCTCGTCGGCACGCTGATCCACACCACGCTGGTGGTGGTCGGCGTTTCGGCGCTGATCGTGGCCTCGCCGATGGCCTTCCTCGCGTTGAAGATTTTCGGCGCCGCCTATCTCGTGTTCCTCGCCTGGCAGGCGCTGACCAAAGGCTCCGCCTTCTCGCCGGAGAAAAAGACGGGGCCACGGATATCGCTGTTCCGCAGCTGGGCGGCCGGGCTCGGCGTCAACCTGCTCAACCCCAAGGTCATCCTGTTCTTCATGACGTTCCTGCCGCAGTTCGTCTCCGCGCATGATCCACACGCGCCCGGCAAACTGTTCTTCCTCGGCGTGATGTTTATCGTGCTGTCGCTTCCGGTGACGGCGCCGATGGTCCTGGCGGCGGAAAAGTTCTCGGCGGCAATGAAGGCCAGCCCGCGCGTGACGCGCGTGGTCGACTACCTGTTCGCCGGGGTGTTCTCGGCCTTCGCGCTCAAGATCATCACCGCCCAGGCGAGGTAAGCGAGGTCTCGGTTCAGGGTTCGGAATCGAGCAGCGTCTCGCGGCGCCAGCTGCCGGCCCAGCGGCCGGCGGAGAGCCAGTAGAAGATGCCGCCGACCATGCCGGCGCCTGTCATCTTCAGCCTGACACTGGTTTCGACATAGGCGGCGGCTTCGGGCGTGAGGGCCATGGTGAGGAAGCCAATGACGGCGCCGCCGAGCGCGTAAAACAGCCAGCTGCGCCAGCCGAATATTTCGCCCATCAGAATGACGAGAGCCGCTGGCACAAAGAAGATTCGAGCCGCCAAGAGCGCTCCAAACAGTACCAGAAAAAGATGCACGGCGGCAGCTGGCGGTTCAGGCCAGGCCGACTGGCAGTTATGGCGTGCCAGCATGAGGACATACACGAATACGCTCGCCGCTAGAGAAGCGACGAGATAGCCGACCAGGATGACGGCAAAGCGAACGATGATGCGCCTCATAGTCAAACCACTGTTTGTCGCTTGGCAAGAATCGGTCTGACCTCCACCCAATGGCTGCAGCCGCCTATAAAGCCGCCTGGTGACCAAGGTAGCAGAATTTTGAGCGGGATTTCCCGTTGCGGGCGCAGTGTCGAGGATCGCGAGCGATCATCACGGCTCCGCATCCAGCAGCGGCTCGCGGCGCCAGCTGCCAGCCCAGCGGCCGGCGGAAAGCCAGTAGAAGATGCCGCCGACCATGCCGGCCCCGACCAGCGCCAACCTTGCGTTGGTGTCGGTGATATCGAAATCGGCATTGGCGATGTTGTGGGCGAAACCGAGGAAGACGACGGCGATGGCCGCGCCGCCAAGCGCGTAGAACAGCCAGTCGCGCCGGCCGAGAATTTCGGCGATGAGGATGACTATAGCCGCCGGGACGAAAGCGAAATAGGCGACGAACAGCGCCAGGAAAGGCACTGAGAAATAGAGCGATACGGTGGCCGTCGGCTCGGGATTGGACGGCGTGTAGCCTAGATGCGCCAGGAACAGGATGTTGAGGAAGGCGCTGGCGGCCAGCGAGGCGACGACATAGCCGATGAGAATGGCGGCGAAGCGGACGAGATAGGCGATGATGCGCCTCACGCCTCGCCGTGTCCCGCGATCATCATCGCCTCCAGCGCCAGGCGATCCACCTTGCGCATGCGTTCCGATTCCGACTTCAGCTGGCCGCAGGCGGCGAGGATGTCGCGGCCGCGCGGGGTGCGGATCGGCGAGGCATAGCCGGCATTGTTGATGTAGTCGGCGAACTTCTCGATCGTCTCCCAGTCCGAGCACTGGTAGTTGGTGCCGGGCCACGGGTTGAACGGGATCAGGTTGATCTTGGCCGGAATGCCCTTGAGCAGCTTGACCAGCGCCCTGGCGTCCTCGAGCGAGTCATTGACGTCCTTCAGCATCACATATTCGAAGGTGATGCGGCGCGCGTTGGAAAGGCCGGGATAGGCGCGGCAGGCGGCGATCAGGTCCTTCAGCGGGAACTTCTTGTTGATCGGCACCAGCAGGTCACGCAGGTCGTCATTGGTGGCATGCAGGGAGATCGCCAGCATGACGCCGATCTCCTCGCCGGTGCGGGCGATCTCCGGCACGACGCCGGAGGTGGAGAGCGTGATGCGGCGCTTCGACAGCGACAGGCCGTCGCCGTCGGATGCGATCAGCAGGGCCTTCTTCACCGCCTCGAAATTATAGAGCGGCTCGCCCATGCCCATCATGACAATGTTCGAAACCTTGCGGCCCTCTGCCGGCACGATGGCGCCGTCCGGCGTGTCGCGGTCGGGGAAATCGCCGAGACGATCGCGGGCTGTGAGCAGTTGCGCCAGGATTTCCTCGGCCGTCAGGTTGCGCACCAGCTTCTGCGTGCCGGTGTGGCAGAAGGAACAGGTCAGCGTGCAGCCGACCTGCGAGGAGATGCAGAGCGTGCCGCGGCCTTCCTCGGGAATGTAGACGGTCTCGATCTCGACCGGACGGCCCGCGCCGCGCGGCGGAAAGCGGAACAGCCATTTGCGCGTGCCGTCGGACGAAATCTGTTCCTCGACGATCTCGGGCCTGGCGACGGTGAAATGCTTGTCGAGCTCGGCGCGCAGGTCCTTCGAGATGTTGAACATGTGCGCGAAATCGGAGACGCCGCGCACATACATCCAGTGCCAGAGTTGCTGGGCGCGCATCTTGGCCTGGCGCTCCGGCACGATGCCGGCTTCTACCAGGGCGGCGCCGAGCTCGGCGCGGGTGAGGCCGATCAGCGAAGGTTTTTCGGTCGCAGTGGCGCGGGCGCGCAACGCATCGCGTGCGCCTTCGGCGGTCAGATCAAGGGAAACAGTCATGGTGGCGCCAATATAAGCGGTTTGCGGCCGATTTCAGCATCGTGCCTGAAATGAAGCGCGGCGCATAGCACAGCTTGCGGGCGGAGTCATGCGCGGGTCGCCGACGGCGACCTCGCGTCCGGTACCTGGCCGAGGGAGCGATCACATATTCGTGTCGGCGTAACGGTGCGCCTCCCGGCCGCGAACGCAGAATGGGGCAATTGTGCTCCAGAAAAATGGGAGTTCCTGGAATGCGCTCGATCAAGCTTGCTTTCGTTGCCGGTCTCGTCGCCCTTGCCGTCTCGCCGGCGCTCGCGGAAGACGCCATGGGCACGATGACGATGATGAAGGCCGGACAAGTGACGGCGATCATGCCGGACGGCCATATGGGCACCATGACGCCCGACGCCAAGATGAGCAGTGAAATGATGAAGATGGCGAAGCCGATCAAGCATTGCATGATGATGATGACCGACGCCAAGGGCAAAGCCTACATGATCGATACGTCGACCAAGAAGGCTCAGGCCGAATGCGAGAAAATGGCGATGTGAGCCATTTCCGATATCCCGCCGGTGGCAAACCGGCGGGATATCCGACGCCGGCCGGCGGTGGGTCTTGAATCCTGGAGCGCCAGACTGGCCTGATCCCCCAGGCTTGATCGTCCTCGTGGGTGTGCTACGGGCAGGACTGCACCCGAGGACAGGCATGGCCGGCTTATCGCGAAAATACCCGATGCTGCGGCGCTCGCAGGCAATGTGGATTTCGCGGCGCGTCTGGCAGCCCCGCCTGGTCTTCTGGGCCGGCGCCATTTCCATAGGTCTGATCAGCGTGCTGTTCGCGACGCTCGCCGACCGGGCGCAAGTCCTTTTCCATTTGGTGATCGGCAGTGACGGCGGCTGGCGCTTCTACCTGCCACTGGTCATGACGCCGGCGGGCTTCGTGCTCTGCGCGTGGCTCGCGCATTCCTACTTTCCGGGATCGCAAGGCAGCGGCATCCCGCAGGCCATCGCCGCGCGACATCTGCGCGACGAGGACGATCGCGGGCGTCTTCTTTCGCTCCGGCTGGCGGCGGGCAAGATCGCGCTCACCGTGATTGGCCTGTTCTGTGGCGCATCGATCGGCCGCGAGGGTCCTACCGTGCAGGTCGGCGCCGCGCTGATGCTGCAGGCGGCGCGCTGGGGTGGCATGGCGCAGGCGCGGGGCCTCATCCTGGCGGGTTCGGCGGCGGGCATCGCCGCCGCCTTCAACACGCCGCTCGCCGGTATCGTCTTCGCCATCGAGGAGATGGGCCGCGCCTACCAATCGCGCACCAACGGGCTGGTGCTGACGGCGGTGATCCTCGCCGGCCTCGCCTCGCTGGGGCTGCTCGGCAACTACACCTATTTCGGCGTGGCGAAAGACACCGTCGCCTTCGCCACTGATTGGCCGCTGGTGTTGGCCTGCGGCATCATCGGCGGCGGTTTCGGCGCGCTATTCTCGCTGCTGGCGCTCAAGATCACACGGCGCATTCGGCGCTGGAACGCGCTGCAGCCGCTGTGGCGCGCGCTGCTGGTGGCGGGCGTGTGCGGGCTGGCGGTCGCGGTGATCGGCATCTCTTCGGGCGGACTTACCTTCGGCACCGGCTACACGCAGGCGCGCGTCGCCATCGAGGGCACGCCGCTGCCGGCGTTCTTCTTCGCGGAGAAATTCGCTGCCGGCGTGCTGTCGATGGTGTCGGGCATTCCGGGCGGCATCTTCGCGCCGTCGCTGGCCGTCGGCGCCGGTCTCGGCAGCACGCTCGGCCTGGTCCTCGGCAGCAGCACCGGTATCGCCGCCCTGCTCGGCATGGCCGGCTATTTCGCCGGCGTGGTGCAGGCGCCGATGACCGCCTTCGTCATCATCCTCGAGATGACCGGCAACCATGACAATGTGATCGCGCTGATGTGCGCGGCGGTGCTGGGCTACGGCACGGCGCGGCTGATCTCGCATGAGCCGCTGTATCACGCGCTGTCGCGGGTCTTCATCGCGGACGCGATCAGGCGGCGCAGGGCCGCCGAAGCCGAACAGCACGCCTGAAAGCAAAAGGCCGGGCTTCGAAGGCCCGGCCTGCAAATCAAATCGGGCTGTCGCCTATTTGCATGTGGCGATCGAGGCCAGCGCGGCCGAAATGCCCTTCAGCGAAAAGACGTAGGAGGTGGGGTTGCCGCGACCGGACTTCGCCTGCACCTTCATGTCGGAGCCGGTCTTCATGGCGGCGATCAGAACCGGCTCCTCGGCCGCGTTCTCGACCCAGGCCGACTTGCCGCGCGTGAACATCGAGAAGCTCTTCTTGTCGATGGTGACGGTGGCCTTGGAGCCTTCCTGGAAGTTATAGCCGGCGATGAACTGCGGCTCGTAGGAGACCTGCTGTCCGGGCCGCTGGCTGACGAAGAAGAACATGTCGCCGTGGTCGAGCGACGGAGGCTGCTTGTCGGTGGGCACGGTGAGCACATAGCAGACCTTGCCGGCCTTCGACTGGTAGCTGTAGGTGCCCCACGCATTGTGCTGGCCGATCTTCGTCGCCTGCTGCGCCAGCGCCGGCGCCGCGAAGCTGGCCACCAGGACCAGGCTGGAAATTGTAGCAATCAATCCGCGCATCGTTCTTCCCGTATTCCAAATGGAGCGGAGGCGGGTCGCGTTGCGTCCTGCCGTCGCTTCATTTTGATTTAATCAGGGTTACCAAACGGTGAATTTTCCTAAAGAAAAGGAGCCTCACCCCAGGAAACCGCCACCATTCGCACCGATGCCGCAAGCGGCAGGCACGACGTCCCGGCGCGAACTTGGAGGCCACGAAAACGGCAAGAGTTTGTCTTTTCGCGCGGACGTTGCGGCGCGTCTCCCATGCCGCAAGACCGCCCCGGCGATCAACCCCTATCGGCCAGGGCGTCCTTGGCGGCCTGCCGGTGCGCAGGCGTGATATGGGCGCTGACGGCGGTGATCGCGGCGGTGAGCACTGCGATATCGTCGGTGAAGCCGAGGCCGACGACGAAGTCGGGAATCAAGTCGAACGGGAGCACGAAATAGCCGAGCGCGGCGAGCAGGATGCCCTTGGCGCGCAGAGGCGTCTCCTTGTCCATCGCACAAAAGTAGGCGGCGACCACCTCGTCCATGAACGGGATCTGGCGGGCAGCCTTCCTGGCGGTCCGCCAGAATTTCTCGCGCACCTCGCTTTCCCCGGCGAGCCTGTCGCCAAAGCCGAAGAAATCAGAACCGGATTCCTGCGCCATCAGTGTCTCCTTGGCGGCGCGGGCGCGTCGTTGCCCCTGGCCGCCGCCGGCAGATGTGGTGAAGGCGCCGCTCCGCTGCAAGGGTTCGCGGGGCGTCGTGCGGGGAAAGGGACAGTTAGCCGAAATAGCGGTTCATGCGCTTCGCCAGTTCGATGTCGAGCGCCGTGACGCCGCCGGCGTCATGCGTGTTCAGCGTTACATCGACGGTCTTGTAGACATTCGACCAGTCGGGATGGTGGTCCATCTTTTCGGCGGCCAGCGCCACGCGCGTCATGAAGGCGAAGGCTTCGGAAAAATTCTTGAAAACGAAGCTGCGTTTGATCGAGGCGCCGTCGGCGGCCAGCGACCAGCCCTCCAGTTCGGCCAAGGCGGCAGCGACGGCTTCCCTGCTGAGTTTCTCTCTGGTCATATCCATGTCCTGTGCTATTCGGGAAAATGACCTGCACCATAGCGCCGGATCGATGAGCGCAAAGCCCATAAAATCCGTTCTGTTCGTTTGCCTCGGCAACATCTGCCGCTCGCCACTGGCCGAGGGCGTCTTCCGTGCCGTCCTGGCCGAGCGCGGGAAGCATGGCATCTCGGTCGATTCGGCCGGAACAGGGGGCTGGCATGCCGGCGAACCGCCCGACCGGCGCTCGATCGCGGTTGCCGCGGAGCATGGCGTCGACATTTCGGGGCAAAGGGCGCGCAAGATCCAGACGGAAGACTTTTCGCGCTTCGACCTGATTCTCGGCATGGACCAGTCGAACATGCGCGAGCTCAAGGCACTGGCGCCGGAGGCCATGCGCAACCGGATCCATCTCTACCTCGAATTCGCGACAGGAGCGGTCGGCGACGTGCCGGATCCCTATTATGACGAGGCCGAAGCGTTCGCTTCCGTTTACCGCATGATCCGCGAGGCGTCGGAAGAGTTGGCGACACGGCTCAACTGACGCGTATCGACGCCCGAAAGCGGCCAGGCCTCCTCGACGATGTAAGGGCCGCCGCCGACCGAATCGCGCGACGACATCAAGACGAAGCGGCCGACGCGGAAGGGCAGCGCGGAGAAATTGCCGCGCGCCGAAAGATATTGCGCGACGTCGAGCGGGCTCGAATTGCGTAGGCGCGCCAGCGTCACATGCGGCATGAACTTGCGCGGGTCGGCCGGCAGGCCGAGCCGCTGGCAGATGCGGTCGATCTCGCCTTGCAGCGCCACCATGTCGGGCGAGCTCGAAACGCCGGCCCACACCGCATGCGGCTTCTTGCCGCCGAAGGCGCCGACGCCGGAGAGCGCCAGCGAAAAGGAAGGGCGATGGATGCGGTCCAGCGCATTGGCGATCTCGTCGGCGAGATGGCCTTCGACGTCGCCGATGAAACGCAGGGTCAGATGGTAGTTTTCGACATCGATCCAGCGTGCTCCGGGCAGGCCGCCCCGGAGCAGGGACAGCGAAAGAGCAGCATCACGCGGAATTTCGAGGGCGGTGAAAAGACGTGGCATGTGAAGCCTCCTGTCCTCGAATCGAAACTCTCGCCCCTAGCGAATCATCGATAGCCATGCGGGGCAAGCGGTTTGTTATCCACAAGGTTTCCCCGACGGAAACCGTTGCGTTTGTGCCTCACGACGCGCCGCCATTGGCGACGATGGCCTTCTCGACGGTCGGCAGGATGCCCTCGACCATCACATCGACACCCCGGGGATTGGGGTGCATGCCGTCCTCGATCTGCAGGTCCGTATGGCCGGCGACGCCGTCGAGAAAGAACGGATAGAGCGGAACGCCGTATTGCGCGGCGAGTTTTGGATAGATGGCGTCGAAAGCCTTCTGGTAATCCGCGCCGAGATTGGGCGCGGCGCGCATGCCGGCCAACAGCACCGGGATGTTGCGCGCCTTGAGCTTCGCCAGCATCGCATCGAGGTTCTTTTCGGTGATGTCGGGCGAAATGCCGCGCAGCATGTCGTTGGCGCCGAGCTCCAGGATGACGAGCCGGGTGCCGTCCGGCACCGACCAGTCGAGCCGCGACAGGCCGCCGCTCGAGGTGTCGCCGGAGACGCCGGCATTGGCGACCGTAACGTCATGGCCCTTCGCCTTCAGCGCCGCCTGCAGCTTGTCAGTGAATCCTTCCCCCGGGCCGAGGCTGAAACCCGCCATCAGGCTGTCGCCGAGGCCGACGATCCTGAACGTGTCGGCCCGCGCTGACGAAATGACGCCGCAAACCGCCACGAAAAGGGCAAGGGCTGCGACAACAGTGTGTTTGAAAGCCATGCGGCGAGCCCCATATGACCGAAACAATCCCTGGGAGGAGACGCGACGGTCTCCCTTTTCCACCATATAGGACGCTTTCATTGTGACAGAAGCCGTCATTGCGCTGAGGGATGTATCGCTGACACTCGGCGAGAGCGCTTCCTCCGTCCATGTGCTGAAAGGCGTCAGCCTCGACGTTACTGCAGGGGAGGCCACCGGCATCGTCGGCCCCTCGGGCTCCGGAAAGTCGACCTTGCTCATGGTCCTTGCAGGCCTGGAAAGGGTTGATTCGGGGACGGTACGGATCGCGGGTGAACTGCTCAACGGCCGCAGCGAGGACCAGATTGCATCGTTTCGCGGGCGAAACATTGGCATCGTCTTCCAGTCTTTCCACCTCATTCCGAACATGACGGCGCTCGAAAATGTCGCGGTGCCGCTGGAGCTTTCCGGCCATGCCGATCCGTTCGGCGTGGCGGCGCGGGAGCTGGCCGCGGTGGGCTTGAGCGACCGCGTCACCCACTATCCTGGCGAACTCTCCGGCGGCGAGCAGCAGCGCGTCGCGATCGCCAGGGCGCTGGCGCCCTCGCCGCGCATCCTGATTGCCGACGAGCCGACCGGCAACCTCGACCAGGCGACGGGAAAGCAGATCGCCGACCTGCTCTTTGCAAAGGCCACCGAGCGCGGCATGACGCTGGTGCTGGTGACGCACGATCCGGCTTTGGCCGCCCGCTGTCCGCGCCAGGTGTCGATGCGCTCGGGACGGATCGAGGACGTGGCGAAGCCGGCGAAGGTGCCGGCCTGATGCGGACATTGAAGCTCGCCATCCGCTTCTCGTTGCGCGAAATGCGCGGCGGGCTGTCCGGCTTCATGATCTTCCTCGCCTGCATCGCGCTCGGCGTCGCGGCGATCGGGGGCGTCAATTCGGTGGCGCAGGCGATCACCGCCGGCGTCGCCAACCAGGGCCAGACGCTGCTCGGCGGCGACCTGCGGTTCCAGATCAACCAGCGCTGCGCCACGGATGCCGAACTCGCTTTCCTCGGCAGCCTCGGCAAAGTGTCCTTGAATTCCGGCATGCGTTCCATGGCGCGGCTCGAGGACGGCTCCGACCAGGCGCTGGTGGAAGCCAAGGCGGTCGACGATGCCTATCCGCTCTACGGAACGCTGGAAACGGACCCGCCGCTGCCGAGGAAGGAGTTGTTCGGTGAAAGGTCCGGCGTCTTCGGCGCCGCGGCGCCCGACCTTCTGTTCGAGCGGCTCAACCTCCATGTCGGCAGCCGGCTGAAGCTTGGCAGCGCCACTTTCGAGCTGCGGGCGCGGCTGACCGGCGAGCCGGACGCTGTGTCCGATGGCTTTGGTTTCGCTCCCCGGCTGATGATATCGAGCGAAGGGCTCGCAGCGTCCGGCCTGGTGCAGCCTGGCAGCCTGGTAGAGAATGCCTACAAGGTGCGGCTGCCCGACGGCACCGGCGCGGCCCGCATCAAGGAGATCCAGGACCAGGCGGCGAAGGATTTTCCGCAGGCCGGCTGGTCGATCCGCACGCGCAGCAACGCGGCGCCTGCGCTTTCGGCCAACATCGAGCGCTTCTCGCAGTTCCTCACGCTGGTCGGACTGACGGCGCTGGTCGTCGGCGGCGTCGGCGTGGCGAACGCAGTTCGCGCCTATCTCGACGGCAAGCGTGGGGTCATCGCCACCTTCAAGAGTCTCGGCGCTTCCGGCGGCTTCGTCTTTACCGTCTATCTCGTGCAGATCCTTTTGATCGCCGGTCTCGGCATTGTGCTCGGGTTGGTCCTTGGCGCGGCGATGCCGTTCGCGGCGAGCGCCCTGCTGCAGTCGGTCATTCCGGTGCCGGCGGAAGGTGGCTTCTATCCAGGCGCGCTGGCCATGGCGGCGCTGTTCGGAATGCTGGTGACGCTGGCCTTCGCGCTGTTGCCGCTCGGCCGCGCCCGCGACGTGCCGGCAACGGCGCTTTTCCGCGAAATGGGCTTTGAGAGTCGTGGCCTGCCGCGCCTGCCCTATGCGGGTGCTGCGCTGGCGATCGTGCTGGTGCTGGCGGCGCTGGCCATCTTATCGGCCGGCGACCGGCGCATCGCCTCGATATTCGTCGGCGCCACGGTCTTTGCTTTCCTGGTGCTGCGCCTGGTGGCGTCGCTGGTGCAATGGGCTGCCCGGCGCAGCCCGCGCGTTCGTTCCGTTTCGCTCCGGCTTGCGCTCGGCAACATTCACCGGCCCGGCGCGCTGACGCCCTCGGTCGTGCTGTCGCTGGGACTTGGCCTGACGCTCCTGGTGACGCTGGCGCTGATCGACGGCAATCTCAGGCGGCAGATTTCCGGCAGCCTGCCCGAGCGGGCGCCGAATTTCTTCTTCGTCGACATCCAGAGCGGCGATGTCGATGCCTTTGCTAGCCTCGTCGGCAAGGAAGCGCCGCATGGAACGCTGGCCAAGGTGCCGATGCTGCGCGGGCGGATCATGGCGCTCAACGGCGTCGAGGTCGGCAAGATGAAGATCCCGGCTGAAGGCGCCTGGGTGCTGCGCGGCGATCGCGGCCTGACTTATGACGCCAGGCAGCCGGAGAACGCCACGCTGACCGAAGGCGCATGGTGGCCGGCGGATTATTCGGGCGAGCCGCTGGTGTCGTTCTCGTCCGAGGAGGGCAAGCAGCTGGGGCTGAAGCTCGGCGACACCGTGACCGTCAATGTGCTCGGCCGCAACGTGACGGCAAGGATCGCCAATTTCCGCCAGGTCGAATGGGAAACCATGGGCATCAACTTCGTCATGGATTTCTCGCCCAACACTTTCGCCGGGGCCCCGCATGGCTGGCTTGCGACGCTGACCGACAAGAGCGCCACCACGGCCGACGACGCCCGCCTGCTCAACGCCGTCACGCGCGCCTTCCCGGCGGTGACGACGGTGCGGGTCAAGGACGCGCTCGACATCGTCAACCGGCTGGTCGCGCAGCTGGGCACGGCGATCCGCGCCGCGGCCGGCGTGGCGCTGATCGCTTCGGTGCTGGTGCTTTCCGGCGCGCTGGCCGCCGGCAACCGGGCGCGCATCCACGACGCCGTGGTGCTGAAGACGCTCGGCGCGACGCGCAGAACGCTGATCGCGGCATTCTCGCTGGAATACATGCTGATCGGCTTGGCCACGGCGCTGTTCGCGCTTGTCGCGGGCGGCATCGCGGCATGGTTCGTGGTCGCGCACATCATGACGCTGCCGTCGCATTTCATGCCGGAGGTGGCCGTGGCGACGATCCTGATTTCGCTGGCGGTGACGGTCGGCATCGGTCTGGCCGGCACATGGCGGGTGCTCGGCCACAAGGCGGCGCCGGTGCTGCGCGCCCTCTGAATACCGGCTGCAGGGGTTAAATCTTCGTAAGGATGCCACCCGAAGGGGCCGAAAGCCGGCCCTTTCGCGCTGTCACGAAGCGTTACGCCCGGTTACCGTCTTGTTCTTGGCGCCAAGAACCATCATATTTCGTGCTAGGCATGCTGGAGCCCCGCCAGCGGCGCCTGGCCGGAAGGCCTGTCACCGGACGGGGCAGAAGCAACAGAGGATTTCCAATGGCTGATCCCATTCGCAACTACCAGACGTCCGCCGTCCCCGGCGCGCGCGTCGATATCGATCAGGGCCTTCGCGCCTATATGATCAAAGTCTACAACCTCATGGGGCTTGGCCTGCTCATCACCGGCCTTGCCGCCTGGGGTGCATTCCATCTCGCCGTCACCGGCGATGGCCAGCTGACCGCCTTCGGCCAGTTGATCTATGCCAGCGCGTTCCGCTGGGTGGTCATACTGGCGCCGCTGGCCGCCGTGATGTTCCTGTCGTTCAGGATCCAGTCGATGAGCGTGAGCGCGGCGCAGACCACGTTCTGGGTCTATGCCGGCCTTGTCGGCCTGTCGCTGTCGACGATCTTCCTCGTCTACACCGGCACCAGCATCACGCAGACGTTCTTCGCCACGGCGGCCGCCTTCGGCGCGCTGTCGCTCTACGGCTACACGACCAGGCGTGATCTCACCGCGATGGGCTCGTTCCTGATCATGGGCGTGTTCGGGTTGTTGATCGCGATGCTGATCAACATCTTCCTGCAGTCGTCCGCACTCGCCTTCGCCGTGTCGGCGATCGGCGTCCTGGTGTTCGCGGGCCTGACGGCCTACGACACGCAGAAGATCAAGGAGATGTATTTCGATGGCGATGCTTCGGATGTCGCCGGCCGCAAGGCGATCATGGGTGCGTTGAGGCTCTATCTCGACTTCATCAACCTGTTCATGTTCCTGCTGCAGTTCATGGGCGATCGCCGCTAAGGCGCCGCCCCGGCACTGGCTGGGCCATAGACTTCCGAAAGGGCGGCCTAACGGCCGCCCTTTCCTTTTGCGGCCGCCTCTGCTCATATTAGGGCAGGAAAACAGTCTGCATAAATTATGAGCAATCTTGCGATCAGAGCCGCAGCGGCGACCGACCTCGACCGTATCACGGAAATCTATGCCGATGCGGTCACGCACGGCACCGCGAGCTACGAGCTCGAACCACCCGATCGCGCCGAGATGGGCAGCCGATTCGCGAATCTCACGGCGGGAGGCTATCCGTACCTCGTGGCGGTGAAGGACGGCATCGTGCTGGGCTATGCCTATGCCGGGCCGTTCAGGCCGCGCCCCGCCTACCGCTTCATCGTCGAGGATTCCGTCTATGTCGCGCCTGAGGCCAAGGGCCAGGGCATCGGGCTGCTGCTGATGCGGGCGCTGATCGAGGCCGCGCGCGCAGCCGGTTTCCGCCAGATCATCGCGGTGATCGGCGACGGCCATTCCGACAGCGCGTCGGTCAGGCTGCACGAGAAGCTTGGCTTCCGGCATTCAGGACGCCTTGAAGGATCGGGCTACAAGCACGGACGCTGGCTGGACACGGTGTTCATGCAACTGCCGATGAATGGCGGCGCCGAATTGCCGCCCGATCCGGATTCGCTGCCGGAGCGTAAGTTTCGTGGTGAGGGGAAGAGGAATTGAGGGGAGAGGGACTTAGGAATTGAAAAACTGAAGAATTAAGGAAAAGGCACTTAGTGCCTGATGGAACAGGCCGGACGTCTTTTCCTTCAGTTCTTCAATTATTCAATTTCCCTCAAGCCTCGACAACCTTCAGCTTGGCATCGAACACGCCGAGCACACGGCCAAGTTCCTGGCCGCGCTTCAGGATACGTCCGCCGGCGGCGATTACGGCGAAGGCGCCCTGGCGGCGCGCCAGCTTCGGGTCCTTGACGATCTGGAACAGCGGCACTTCGCTCGCTCGGCGGAAGACCGAGAAAACAGCGCGATCGGAAAGGTGGTCGATGGCGTAGTCGCGCCATTCGTTGGCCGCCACCATGCGCCCGTAGAGCCTGAGGATCTGGTCGAGTTCGCGCCGGTCGAATCTGACCGGCTGGTCGAGGCGTTCGCGCCGCGCCTCATGCAACGGGATCAATATTGCGGATGCTTCCCCATCCTCCGTCCCGCCGCTGTGATCGGTCATGCCTCGATCCTTCGATTGAATCATGCGCTGGTCAAAGTTGGCGCTTTCGGGGGGGAATTGCAAGGGTCGGCTAAGCAAGCGCCGCCGCGCGGTTTCCGACACGTCCAGTCACGTTTGCAAAACGGATGTTGGAATTGGTGATGCTCTGCCACATTGTCGCCACAAATTATCCGCGCTCATGCCCCAATGTCCGACGAGTTTACCGGCGTTGCCTGAGACGGTTCGGTCCGGCACCGGCTCGTAAACCCCAAGCCCCCCGCCCACGGGTCAGCGTCGGATCGAACCAACCTCGGTTTTTCCTTGGAAAAATCAGGTGCGACGATCCCAAAACCTGAATGACCGGCGTCAGAAGCAAGCTGACGCCGGTTTTTTA
>NZ_JANINM010000448.1 GCF_024509055.1 Mesorhizobium sp.
AGCCGCGCAGATGATGTATCTGATGGGCGCGCTGGCCAGGAAATACAATCTGCCCTGGCGCACGTCCGGCTTCCATGTCGGCTCGAAGCTCAACGACGCCCAGGCCGGCTATGAATCGAACATGCTGATGCATGCCGCCATCCTGTCCGGCGCCAACTACATCTGGCATTCGGCGGGCTGGCTCGAGGCGGGTCTCACCTGCGGCTATTCGAAATTCGCCACCGACTGCGAGCAGCTCGTCGGCTGGTACAAATATGCCGGCGGATTGCCGTTCGACGATTTCAAGGAAGCGATGGCTGCGATCCGCGAGGTCGGTCCGCAAGGCCACTTCCTCGGCACTCAGCACACGCTCGAGCATTTCGAGAGCGCCTTCTTCATGCCGAGCATCATGGACTTCAACTCATTCGAGCAGTGGAGCGCCGAAGGCGCCAAGGACCACGACACGCGCGGCATCGAAAAGGCGCGCAACATGCTCGCCGACTACCAGGAGCCGAAGCTCGACGAAGGTATTGCCGACGGTCTCGCGGATTTGATCGCGCGGCGGGAGGAAAAGCTGCCTGACAGCGTTACCTAATAAGATAACGGGGTTAATTGATTGAACAGGCGTAGACCTGAAGGGAACTGAAAAAAGGGAGAACGAAATGACGATTTTCAAAAGCAATGGCGACCGCGTTCCGGCCGCCATCGAGGCTATGGCCGAGGAGGCGCGCGCGGGCCGCATGGACCGCCGCGAATTCCTGGCGCTGGCGAGCGCCTTTGGCGCGTCTACCGCTGTCGCCTATGGCATGATCGGCCTTGCCGCGCCAACAAAAGCCCTGGCCGACGAGCCAAAGAAGGGCGGAACGCTGCATGTCGCGATGTCAGTCAAGGCGCAGAAGGATCCGCGCACCTATGACTGGACGGAGATGGCGAATGTCACCCGCACATGGCTGGAGCCGCTGGTCCGCTATACCCACCAGTTCACCTTCGAGCCGGTGCTGCTCGAGAGCTGGGACGTCAATGACGACGCCACCGAGTACACGCTGCATCTGCGCAAGGGCGTCACCTGGAACAATGGCGATGCCTTCAACGCCGACGACGTGGTCGCCAATCTGAACCGCTGGTGCGAGAAGGGCGCCTCCGGCAACTCCATGGCGGCTCGTGTCGGTGCGCTGATCGACACCAAGACCGGCAAGGCCAAGGACGGCGCCATCACCAAGGTCGACGACCACACGGTCAAGCTGAAGCTCGCTGAACCCGACATCGCGATCATACCGGGCTTCACGGACTATCCGGCGCTGGTGACGCATCGCAACTTCGACAAGGATGGCGCGGACCCGATCAAGAAGCCGATCGGTACCGGTGCCTTCGAATTGGTGTCTTACGCGGTCGGCACGAAGGCGGTCGTGAAGCGCCGCGAGAACGGCAAGTGGTGGGGCGGCGAAGCGCCGCTCGACGGCGTCGAGTTCATCGACTACGGCACCGATTTCAACGCCACGGTTAGCGCGTTCGACTCCGGCGAGATCGACATCGATTTCGAGACGCCGTCGGACTTCATCGACATCCTGGACAAGATGAATCTGGTGAAGTCGGAAGTGGCGACGGCGACCACCTTGGTCGCCCGCACCAACATCACGCACAAGCCCTATGACGACAAGCGCGTGCGCAACGCCCTCCAGATGGCGGTCGACAACAACCAGGTGCTGCAGCTCGGCTACAATGGCCGCGGCACGGTTGGCGAGAACCACCATGTCAGCCCGATCCATCCGGAATACTACCCGTTGCCCAAGAAGACGCGGGACATGGCGGGCGCCAAGAAGCTGATGGCCGATGCCGGACAGGCCGATTTCGAGCATGAGCTGATCACCGTCGAGGACGAATGGCAGAAGAACACTGGCGACGCGATCGCCGGCCAGCTGCGCGAGGCCGGTATCAAGGTCAAGCGCACCGTCCTGCCGGGCTCGACCTTCTGGAACGACTGGACGAAATATCCCTATTCGATGACCATCTGGTACATGCGCCCGCTCGGCGTGCAGGTGCTGGCGCTCGGCTACCGCACCGGCGAGGCCTGGAACGAGACGGCCTATTCCGATCCGAAATTCGACGCCAAGCTCAAGGAGGCTCTGTCGCTGAGCGATGTCGCCAAGCGCAAGGAGGTGATGAAGGACGTCGAGCAGATCCTGCAGGACTCCGGCGTCATCATCCAGCCGTTCTGGCAGAAGCTCTACTGCCACATGAACAAGAAGGTGAAGAACTACGGCATGCACCAGACCTACGAAATGGACTTCCAGAACGTCTGGCTGGAGACCTGATAGGGGCGGCGCAAGGACTTCATGAGCCGCAAAAAAGCCGATATGCAGGAAGCGTGGTGGCGATCTTGCCGCCACGCCGCCGAACATCCGGAGATCCTGCATGAGATTGATAGTGTTGGCCGCCGCTGCCATGTCGGTCGCCTTGCCCGCTGTAGCACTCGCGGGGCCGGCCTCCAACGCCGTGAAGTTCTTCTATGTGCCTGAAGTGAAATTCGAGGCGGATGCAAAGTACCGCGACCGCTTCACCGACCCGGTGACCAAGCTGTTCGATCTCAACGACAAGGCCTCGAAGAACAACCCGGACGAGGTCGCCTGCATCGACTTCGATCCCGGCCTCGACGCCCAGGATTTCGACCAGAAGACGCTGGCCAAGACGCTGAAGCTGGCCGAGACCGTCAACGGCGACAATGCCGAGGTAACGGCGACATTCAACCTTTTCCCGGAAGGCGATGATTCCAAACGCGAAATGGTCTGGGCGCTGAAGAAAGTGGACGGCAAGTGGAAGGTCGCCGACATTACCTCGAAGACCAGCAACTGGAAGCTGAGCGCGCTGGAATGCATGCCCGACAAGGCGCCGGAGTGAAACAGTGCTCCGCCGCCTTGTTCTCGCGCTGTCGACCCTATCGATGCTGGCCGTGGGGCTGAACGGCGGCGCCTTGGCGCAAGGCATGTTCGGCGCGCCACCGCCGAACGCGCCCTCCGGCGGCAACCAGCCGTCGGATAACGCGTCGCCGCCTGCGACAACCCCAGCACCGCCGAGCGAGCCAAAGCTGCCGCCTCTGGTGCCGGTCCTGCCCGGGTCGCCAACGGCGGTGGTGAAGCCCTTCTACGAGCATCAAGGGCTGGAGCTCGATCCGGCCCAACGCAAGAATTTCGTCGATCCCGCCAAGAGCGTGCTCGACAAGAGCGACGCGCTTCGCGCCTCGGGGCAGGGCGAATGCCTGGACCCCAACATGGCGTTCGACAATGCCAATTACGACAAGCTCGCCATAGACAAGAGCCTCCGCACCATCGAAGCCGTCAATGGCGACGAGGCCAAGGTCGTCGTCGCCTTCGTCGTCGAGGGCAACCAGCACCGGCTGGAATGGAAGCTGAAGAAGGTCGGCGGCGACTGGAAGGTCTCCGACCTGCTGTCGGTCACCGGCGAATGGGCGTTGAGCCAGTATCAATGCGAGTGAGCCGCCGATGAAACTCCGGGCCTCCCTCGCGCTGGCGCTCGCCGCGATTTGCATCGTCGGTGGCGTTGGCATGTGGCGTGTCGGGTCGATGCTGATTGCCCGCGAGCCACGCCAAAGCCTTACGGCGCCCGCCGACTTGCCCTACGAGCGCGTCGCGCTCAACCAGGCCGGCGCGCCCGAGCTTGACGGCTGGATCGCGGACAGGAAGGGCAGTTGCGGGGCGATCGTCCTGCTGCATGGGCGCAGCGCCAACCGGCTCGCCATGGCGCAGAGGGCGAAGATGCTCTTCGACGCCGGCTATTCCGTGGTCTTGTTCGACCTGTCGGGGCATGGCGAGAGTGGCGGCGCCGTTCAGGGCTTCGGCTATACGGAAGGGGACGACGCCGCCCGCATCATCGCTTATGCAAGGGCGCACTTCCCGGGCCAGAAGCTTGGCGCTCTCGGCTCATCGCTGGGGGCTGCGTCGCTTGTCTTCGCCACGCCACGGGCGCTCGCCGACGTCTATGTGCTGGAGCAACTGTACGCGACCTTGCGCGAGACAACGGCCTGGCGCATGCCTTTCAAGTTCCTTCGCGGTTTCCAGGCCGATGTCCTGCTGGCGCAGATGCCGCTGCGTCTGGGCTTCAGCGCCGATGACGTCCGGCCTGTGGACCGCATCGGCAAGATCGGCAAGCCGCTGATCCTGCTGGCGGGCAGCGTCGATCCCTTTATCGATCACGGCCAGGTCATGGCGTTGCAGCATGCCGCCGCCGGGTCGCCGCTGGTCTGGTTCGAGGGCGCCGGCCACGTCGATCTCCTGCGCTACGATCAGCCCCGTTACCGCGACGCGGTCCTGCCGTTCCTGTCAAGGAACCTCTGCCAGACCGGGGTGGCCGGCCATGCGTGACGACCACCCAGTCGGATCAGCCGCGCCCGCGATAAGGCGCGACCCCAGTA
This sequence comes from Mesorhizobium sp., assembly GCF_024509055.1. Taxonomy (GTDB): domain Bacteria; phylum Pseudomonadota; class Alphaproteobacteria; order Rhizobiales; family Rhizobiaceae; genus Mesorhizobium. The sequence continues at coordinate 4,406 of NZ_JANINM010000448.1, forward strand.
TCGGGCAGCCAGGCGTCCTTGGGCGGCGCGCCGGTCTGCCAGAAGACGTCGATCGGGATGCCGCCGCGCGGGAACCAGTATCCGCCGACACGCAGCCAGAGCGGCTTGGTTGCTTCCACGATGCGGCGGCCGATCATGACCGTGCATTCCTCGTGGAAGGCGCCGTGGTTGCGGAACGAGGTCATGAACAGCTTCAGCGATTTCGATTCCACCAGCGTCCTGTCGGGCGCGTAGTCGATGACGATGTGGGCGAAATCCGGCTGGCCGGTGACCGGGCACAGCGAGGTGAATTCCGGGCAGGTGAAGCGCACGATCGCCGGCGGCCCGTCGCCGCGCTGGAACGGCACGATCTCCAGGACCGCCTGTTCGGGGCCCTGTGGCGTCTCGACGTGCTTGCCGAGCTGGGTGAGGTTCTTGGCGTCTGTCATGGGCGGCTCCTTGCTGCCGCCGGAACGTCGCGGGCGGCAGGCGCAAGCGAATTGCTGATATCGCCATGATCCAACCGGATCAGGGCGCGTTTCGGCGCTCATTAGCATAATTTGAAACGGCAGGAAGACGATGACCAGCAACGACCCGCTTCTCCAACCCTACCAGCTCAAGCACCTGACGCTGAAGAACCGGGTGATGTCGACCAGCCATGAGCCGGCCTATTCGGAGGACGGCATGCCGAAGGAGCGCTACCGGCTCTACCATGCCGAGAAGGCTAGGGGCGGCATGGCGCTGACCATGACGGCGGGCTCGGCGATCGTTTCCCGCGACAGTCCGGCTGCGTTCGGCAATCTGCATGTCTATGACGACCGCATCGTGCCTTGGCTGGCCGAGCTTGCGGATGCCTGCCACGAGCACGACTGCAAGGTGATGATCCAGATCACCCATCTCGGCCGCCGCACCGGCTGGAACAAGGCCGATTGGCTGCCGGTGCTCTCGGCCTCGCCGGTGCGCGAGCCGGCGCATCGCGCCTTTCCGAAGACCATCGAGGACTGGGATATCGAGCGCATCGTCGCGGACTACGCGACCGCCGCGCAGCGCTGCCAGGCGGCGGGCCTCGACGGCATCGAGTTCGAATCCTACGGACATCTGATGGACGGCTTCTGGTCGCCGATGACCAATCATCGCGACGACGATTTCGGCGGCTCGCTCGACAACCGCCTGCGCTTCACCGACATGGTGCTCGACGCCGTGCGCAAGGCCGTCGGCGAAAAATTCATCGTCGGCATCCGCATGGTCGCCGACGAGGATCTGGAAAAGGGCCTGTCGAAGGAAGAGGGCATCGAGATCGCCCGGCGGCTTGCCAATTCGGGCAAGGTCGATTTCCTCAACATCATCCGCGGCACCATCGAGACCGACGCGGCGCTGACCAAGGTCATCCCGGTGACCGGCATGCGCTCCTCGCCGCATCTCGACTTCGCCGGCGAGGTGAGGGCGGCGACGAAGTTCCCGACCTTCCATGCGGCGCGCATTTCCGATGTCGCGACGGCGCGCCACGCGATCGCCACCGGCAAGCTCGACATGGTCGGCATGACGCGCGCCCACATCGCCGATCCGCATATCATCAAGAAGGTGATGGAGGGCCGCGAGCACGAGATCCGCCCTTGCGTCGGCGCCACCTATTGCCTCGACCGCATTTATGAAGGTGGCGAGGCGCTCTGCGTCCACAATGCCGCGACCGGGCGCGAAGCGACCATTCCGCACGTCATCGCCAAGAGCGAAGGGCCGAAGAAGCATGTCGTCGTGGTCGGCGCGGGCGCCGGCGGGCTGGAAGCCGCGCGCGTCGCGGCGGAGCGCGGCCATAAGGTTACGGTGCTGGAAGCCTCCAGCCAGGCTGGCGGGCAGATACGGCTTGCGACGCAGAACCCGCGCCGCAAGGAATTGATCGGCATTGTCGACTGGCGGCTGGCGGAGCTCGACCGGCTCGGCGTCGAGATCCGCTACGACACCTGGGCCGAGAAGGACGACGTGCTGGCGCTGTCGCCGGACGTGGTGATCGTGGCCACCGGCGGCGTGCCGCAGAACCCGCCGCTGGCGGCCGGCGACAATCTCGTCACCTCGAGCTGGGATATCATGGCGGGCAGCGTCAAGCCGGCCGAGAATGTGCTGCTCTACGACGACAATGGCGGCCATCAAGGCATGGGCGCCGCCGAGCTCATCGCCAACAGCGGCTCGAAGCTGGAGCTGGTTTCCCCGGAGCGCTTCTTCGCCCCGGAAATGGGCGGACTGAACCACGTGCCCTATATGCGCGCCTTCCACGAGAAAGGCGTCACCGTCACAATCAATACCCGCCTGCGCTCTGTTCGGCGCGAGGGCAACCAGCTGATCGCGGAGCTGGCGTCGGACTTCGCCGACGGCTGGCGCGGCGAGCGTCGCGTCGACCAGGTGGTGGTCGAGCACGGCACCGCGCCGCTGGACGATCTCTATCTTTCGCTGCGGCCGCTGTCGAAGAATGCCGGCGCGGTCGACTATGAGCGGCTGGTGAGCGGCGGCGAGATCTTCCCGCCGCGCAATCCGGAGGGCGGCTTCGTGCTGTTCCGCATCGGCGACGCGGTCGCCTCGCGCAACATCCACGCCGCCATCTATGACGGTATCAGGTTCGGGATCAGGATCTGAGCGCCAATTGGAGACGCGCAACCGGCCGTCGCAAGGAGAGCCACCTGCCGCTCGGGTCGATTGCGCGCCGCGCAAGGTCGGTCTGCACCGGCCGTGCGATCTTAAAACAGCTTGGCGGTCGCCATGCAGAACACAGTGATGACGAGGAGCCCGCCGGCGATGCGTTCGCCTCGGGTCATTTGCGCCCTCAGTCGGGTCTGCGTCGCTTGCTCGGCGCCGGCCAACTGCCTGCTGGCGGAGGCCACAACGGCGCCCTGCACGCCGGCGGCGATCAGCGCCGTCAGAATGCCCAACGCCAGCACTTTCTCCATCGAGCCGAAGGATCCCTCATGGAAGAAATACCAGAGTAGTATGCCGGTCAGGAAAACCATGCCGGAGGCGCCGAGCTGCGGCCGGATGAACCGCTCCGCCTTGATCTCGGGATCGCGGGCTACCGCAATGGTCGTGCCGGCCCAGAACACGCCGGCCATGACATGCAGGCCGATGACGACGATATAGACATACTGCATGATCGCATTCCTCTCTGCCGCCCGCCGCGCCGCAGCAATTTCGCTACGCCATCAATAGGACAAAGTTAGATATCTAATGGTTAGATGTCAATCATGATGCCAAGTTTCGTCTTCCCATTGCTTGCTCTACTGTCACGTCATGACACCCTTTGACCGTCCGCCCGTCGGCATGAATCTCGCCCGCACCTCCAAGATCGTGGCGCAGGCTTTCGACGACGCGATGGTCGAGGCCGGCGGCACGCTGCCGGTCTGGGTGACCTTGCTCTCGGTCAAATCCAAGGAACTGGCCAACCAGCGCGAGCTTGCCGGCATGATCGGCATCCAGGGCGCGACGCTGACGCATCACCTCAATGCCATGGAGGCGCAAGGGTTGCTGACGCGCCGGCGCGATCCGGAAAACCGACGTGTGCATCAGGTGGTGTTGACCGATGCCGGCGAAGCGATGTTCGAGAAGCTGCGCCTCGCGGCAGTTGCCTTCGACAAGCGGTTGCGAGCGGGTATCGCCGACGAGAGACTGGCCGAGTTCGCCGAGGTGCTGGCGCTGCTGCGGGCGAACGCTGGCGGCTAGGTCGCCTCAGTCATAGGTCTGAATTGCGCCGAAGGCGTAGTGCCTCAACCTCAACGCGGCGATCAGCGCCGTCAGCTGCGCCTTGCCGTCGAAGCCGTCCTGAAACATCTCGTCATGCATCAAAAGGATCAGCTTGCGCGGCTTGGCGAAACGCCCGTAGCCGAACAAATGGTCGATCTCGCTCACCAGATGGTCGACGCTCTGCACCGGCTTGCCGCTGTCCTCATGCACCCATTCGTGGTCCCAGCCATAGAGCCAGAAGCCTGACGCGGCGACGAACTCGTAGTCGGGATCCTCACGACCGGCCTCGGCCAGTCCGAGTGAATTGTCGTCCTTGGAGTAACTGGGCAACCTGAAGACGTCGCGCCCCGGAAGGCGGGCATGCACCGGCGGGCTGAGGCCGAGCACGACGTTTGCCTTGAGCATATCGGCGACCACGCCTTCGGTGTCGCCATAGAAATGCCGGTAGTGGTTATAGGCGTGGCTGTAGCTGTGGTTGCCGACAGTGACCAGCGGCATCGCCTTGGCCCGCTGCAGCAGCGCGCGCGTACCGGCGTTGGCCTCGGCATGCATGCCGACCATGAAGAATGTCGCCGGTACCTGCTCGGCTTCCAGCACGTCGAGGATGTTGGCGGTGCCGTTCAGCGGGCCGTCGTCGAAGGTCAGGTAGACGGTGCGGTCGGCGGCCATTGCGGGCGACGCGGCCAGCAGCCAGAGCGTTGCGGTGAAACGAAGCAGCATCGGCGGGACCCGTTTTGCGAGCGCGCTACGCCGCCATGTCAGCCGCGACCTGTCAAGTTCGGTGGCTAAGCCACGCTGCCTTGCAGCAGCTTCAGCTTCGCCTTCTTCGGGCTGCGTGCTTCCAGCCATTCGCGTGCCTTGTCCTGCGGCATCGGGAAGGCGATGGAATAGCCCTGCACCTGGTCGCAGCCGATCGCCATCAGCGAGTCGAGCTCGGCCTCGGTCTCGGCGCCCTCGGCCACGATCGAGATGCCCAGCCCGCGCGCCAGCTCGGTGATGGCGCGCACGATCTTGGTGTTGTCGCCGTTCTCATTGATGTTCTGGACGAAGCGGCGGTCGATCTTCAGCCGGTCGATCTCATTCGGATTGACGTGGCTGAGCGAGGCATAGCCGGTGCCAAAATCGTCGAGCTCGAGATGCACGCCAGAGGCGCGGATGTGCCTCAGCTTGGCGGCTATGCCGGTCTTCTCGTCGTCGAGGATAACGGATTCGACGATTTCCAGCGACAGCTTCTGCGGCGCGAGCCCCGCCTGTTCAAGAGTCGAGAACAGGAACCTGTCGAAGTCCGGCTCGCGCAGCTCTGTGCCCGAGACGTTGACGGCGATCCGCCCGAATTCGATGCCGGCGCGGTCCCATTCGGCAGCCTGGGCGATTGCCTTGCTGATGACGATGCGGCCGATATCCGGCATGAAGCCGCATTTCTCGGCAACCGGGATGAATTCGCCGGGCGAGATCATGCCGCGCTCGGCATGTTTCCAGCGCACTAGCGCCTCGATGCCGCTGATCTTGCCGCTGGTGAGCGACACCTGCGGCTGGAAATAGACCTCGAAGCTCTTGTCGGCGATCGCCGCGCGGATGTCGTGCTCGAGCTGCTTACGATAGTCGAGTTCGCGCCGGAGTTCCTCGGAGAAGAAGGAGAAGCTGCCGCCGCCGAGCTTCTTGGCCGAATAGAGCGCGAGGTCGGCATGCACGAGCAGGTCCTGCGCATTTTCGGCGTCGACCGGGTAGACCGCGATGCCGGCGCTGGCGCCCGGCATGATCGTCGTGCCCTGGAAGGTGATCGGCTCGTTGATCTTGCCCAGGATGCGCCTGGCCAGCGCATGGATGTCCTCGGTCGTGCCGGCGCCGTTGAGGATCATGACAAACTCGTCACCGCCCAGCCGGGCGCAGAGATCGGACGCGCGGCAGGAATCGCGCATGCGCTGCGCCGTCACCACCAGCACGTAGTCGCCCGCGGCGTGGCCGAGCGTGTCGTTGATCTGCTTGAAACGGTCGAGGTCCAGTTGGATCACCGCCAGCCGCTCGCGGCGCCGGTGCGCGCCCTTGATCAGCGTCTCGAAATGATCGGTGAGGAAGGTGCGGTTGTGCAGCCCGGTCAGGCCGTCATGCACGGCGATGAAGGCCATCGAGTTGCGGGCGTCGACCAGCTCATGCGTCTTGCGCAGGATGGCGTTGGACATCGGCCGGAAGATGAAAAGCGCGACCAGTATGATGACGCCGATGGTGGCGAAGAACAGCGTGCGGTGCATATCCAGCATCTCGCCCGACCGTTCGTCGGCGAAGGCGCTGATGCGCTTGCCGAGCGCTGCATAGCCGGACATGGTCGCATTGGCGACGGAGGCGTCGAGGCCGACGCGCTCGCCGCCGCCCTTGTAGCCGTCGTCCTGCATGCCAAGCTGGGATTCGAAGGACGACACCAGCCGCTTGCCGTTGGCGACGAGGCCGTTCGAGAAATAGTCGAGATGGAACGGCTTGTTGAAGAGCACGTACTCGATCGACGTCGGGTCGTTGTGGGCCGACGACGTCGGATCGGCGCCGGTCTCCTTGATCAGGCGATCGTAATTGGCCTCGAACTCGCCCGTCGCCTGCTTGAGCGCGGTCACCAGTGCCGGCTGCTTGTCGCGCGAGGCCGCGCCGGTGGCGCTGGTCAGGAACACGATGCGCTGCGACAGCGCCTTCTGCGTCGAGACGATTTCAAGCAGCGCGTCATTGTGCTGCTGCTGCGCCATCATCTGCTGCAGGAGGATGAACGACGCCATCACCATCGCTGCGATGATCGTGAGCGCCAGCCAGTAGCCGGTCTTGATAAGCAGAATCAGCTTGCGTGAAACGCTATGCACTGGCTGCTGCGACATTTGCTGGGTGACCCCCCGGTCGACGGATTCCTGCCTTTGATCTGGGCGATGGACCCTTGACCTGAAACGGTTAACAGCTTGGCAAGCAGGTCCGGCGCCGGTCTCGCGGGCGCGACAAAGCTCACGGAATGGTTATCACCTCCTTTCGCGCCGAGGCTGCATTTGAGCGCATCGTTGTGCCGATGTCGTGAGCGGATCGGCCCCCGGCTTTCGCGTCGCCACCGAAGCGGTCGCTTTTGCGATGGATTTTTCGCGTGCGTGGCGCGACAGTCCGCCTCGAACAGAACAGGGCCGCACCCATGAGCGCAGCATTCCTCTCCCATATCGACAGCGAGCTTGAGGGCCTGAAATCGGCCGGGCTCTACAAGTCCGAGCGGGTCATATCCTCCATGCAGTCGGCCGAGATCGAGGTCGCCGGCGAGAAGGTGCTGAACTTCTGCGCCAACAACTATCTCGGCCTTGCCGACAGCCCGGACCTGCGCGAGGCGGCGAAGCATGCGCTCGACCGCTATGGCTACGGCATGGCCTCGGTGCGCTTCATCTGCGGCACGCAGGAGGAGCACAAGCAGCTCGAGGCGACGATATCGTCCTTCCTCGGCTTGGACGACACCATCCTCTATGGCTCCTGCTTCGACGCCAATGGCGGCCTGTTCGAGACGCTGCTCGGAGAAGAAGACGCCATCATCTCCGATGCGCTGAACCACGCCTCGATCATCGACGGCGTCAGGCTCTCCAAGGCCAAGCGTTTCCGCTATGCCAACAATGACATGGCCGACCTCGAAGCCCGGCTGAAGGAAGCCAGGGACTGCCGCTTCCGACTGATCGCCACCGATGGCGTGTTCTCGATGGACGGCATCATCGCCAACCTGAAGGGCGTGTGCGACCTCGCCGAAAAATATGACGCCATGGTCATGGTCGACGACAGCCATGCGGTAGGCTTCGTCGGCAAGAACGGCCGCGGGTCGGCCGAGCATTGCGGCGTCGAGGGCAGGGTGGACATCATCACCGGCACGCTCGGCAAGGCGCTGGGCGGTGCTTCGGGCGGCTACACCTCGGGCAAGAAGCAGGTCGTCGACTGGCTGCGTCAGCGCTCGCGGCCCTATCTGTTCTCCAACACGCTGATGCCGGCGATCGCCGGAGCGTCGATCAAGGTGTTCGAGCTGATCCGCCATGGCGACGCGCTGCGCGAGCGCCTATATGCCAATGCGCAACGTTTCCGCTCTCAAATGGGTAAGCTCGGCTTCACGCTTGCCGGCGCCGACCACCCGATCATCCCGGTGATGCTGGGTGACGCCGCGCTGGCGCAGGAGATGGCGGCCCGCATGCTGAAGCGCGGCATCTATGTCATCGGCTTTTCCTTCCCGGTGGTGCCGAAGGGCCAGGCCCGTATCCGCACCCAGATGTCGGCCGCGCATTCGGCCGCCGATATCGACCGGGCGGTCGAGGCGTTTGGTGCGATCGGCAAGGAATTGGGTGTAATAGCTTGATTTATTGCAGGAAAATGGACGTCGGCGATGAAGATCGATGTCACCAGCGAAATCGAGATCGAGCGGCCGCGCGCCGTCGTGGCGGCTTTTTCTGCCGATCCGGACAACGTCCCGCGCTGGTATGTCAACATCAAGTCGGTGGAATGGAAGACGCCTCGACCGGCCACGGTGGGATCGAGAATTGCGTTCGTTGCGCAGTTTCTCGGACGCAGGCTCGCCTATACCTACGAGATTGCGGAACTCGCCCCTGGAGAGAGGCTCGTGATGCGAACCGCCGAAGGGCCGTTTCCTATGGAAACGAGCTATTCTTGGCGGGACGCAGGCGAAGGGCGCACGCGGATGGCGCTTCGCAACTGTGGCGCGCCCGGCGGTTTCTCCCGGCTTATGTCGCCGTTCATGGCCTTCGCGGTTCGGCGTTCGACCGACCGGGATCTACTGCTGTTGAAGACCATCCTCGAAGCGACCGACTGAAGCAATCTATTCGTCAAGACAGTTCTCTGGAGAGCGTCCAATGTCCAACATGATGAAGGCGCTGGTGAAGGCCAAGGCTGAGCCGGGCATCTGGATGGAAGAAGTGCCGGTGCCGGAGATCGGCCCCAACGACGTGCTGATCAAGGTCAAGAAGACAGCGATCTGCGGCACTGACGTCCACATCTACAACTGGGACCAGTGGGCGCAGAAGACCGTGCCGGTGCCGATGGTGACCGGCCACGAGTTCGTCGGCACGGTTGCTGATTTCGGCGCCGCGGTCACCGAATACAAGGTCGGCCAGCGCGTTTCGGGCGAGGGCCACATCGTCTGCGGTCACTGCCGCAACTGCCGCGCCGGGCGAGGGCATCTGTGCCGCAACACGCTGGGCGTCGGCGTCAATCGCCCAGGCGCCTTCGGCGAATACATGGTGATCCCGCAGCACAACGTCGTGCCGATCCCCGACGACGTTCCGGACGAGATCGCCGCGATCTTCGATCCATTGGGCAACGCCGTGCACACTGCATTGTCCTTCGATCTGGTCGGCGAGGACGTGCTGGTCACCGGCGCCGGGCCGATCGGCATCATGGGCGCGCTGGTCGCGCAATGCGTTGGCGCGCGCAAGGTTGTCATCACCGACATCAACCCGGTGCGGCTCGACCTGGCAAAGAAGCTCGGCGTCCAGCATGTCGTTGATGCCTCGAAGGAGAAATTGCTCGACGTGATGCCTTCGATCGGCATGACCGAAGGTTTCGACGTCGGCCTGGAAATGTCGGGCGCGGCCCCCGCTTTCCGCGACATGATCGACACCATGAACAATGGCGGCAAGATCGCCATCCTCGGCATCGCGCCCACCGGCTTCGAGATCGACTGGAACAAGGTCATCTTCAAGATGCTGCATCTCAAAGGCATCTACGGCCGCGAGATGTTCGAGACCTGGTACAAGATGATCGCGCTGGTGCAGGGGCCGCTGGATGTCTCGGGGCTCATTACGCATCGCATTGGAATCGACGATTTCCAGGCTGGGTTCGATGCGATGCGCAGCGGCAGTTCGGGCAAGGTGGTGATGGACTGGTGAGGCCCATCAGCGTGGACAAGCCTCACCGCCTGCTTGAGCCGCTGGTAGTAGCCTTGGAGAGATTGGATGGGCGACCGCGCCATGAGTTGAGGCAGATATTTGCTGAAGTAGCTCGGCGCAGACCTGATTTGCTGCAGCGGTCGCTATTTTCGGAGCGAAGCCGCCGAACGTCGGATGTTGAGAAGGTATTTCACAAGGCCGTCGTGGAAATAGACATGATGGTGAAGATCGGGGCACTGCCAAGCGGGCTGGACGCGCCGTTCTTAAGCCACCTGAGATTTAATCACTCGAGTGGTCGGTTGCACATAGGTCATGGCAACACATCTATAGTTCTGTTCTCAGACGGCTCAGAGCCTTAGCTTTGGCCTAGAGCCAGCTCCAGCGCTGCCACTCCTTTCGCAATAGCTACACCTTCCTCCGCGCTCAGCCTCGCCAGCAGCTCCCTTTCAAACGCCTTCGCCAACGGCACCATCTCGCGATAGGCGGCGAGCCCCGGCTTGGTCAGCGTGAGGTGCTCGACACGGCGGTCGTTCTCATCCGGCGTGCGCGTCAGCCAGCGCCGGCGCTCGAGCTCCGCCACCGCACGCGACACCTTGGTCTTGTGCATCGCCGACTGTTCGCCGAGCTCCGTCGCCGTCATCGTGCCGCGCTCGCCCAGGCCCGATAGCGTGCGCCATTCGGGCCGCGTCAAGCCATGGCGTTCCTTGTAAATGCGCGAGAACTCGCGGCTGACGGTGTCGGCAAGCCGGTAGAGCCGATAGGGCAGGAAGCTTTCAAGCTCGAGGATTTCGGGTTCCATAAGTGCACCACCGATGCTGCATCAGCCGTTGATAGTTACATTTTCGATGGTTACAAATGAAACCAGTTTGGTCAACATCGCCGGCAGATTGAGCTTCGCGGAGCTTGGAAGCCGGGATCAGGGAGGATCGGATGGCCTTTTCCTACATGCCGGGCTTCGGCAACGATTTCGAGACCGAGACGCTGCCGGGCTCGCTGCCGCAGGGGCGCAACTCGCCGC
>NZ_JANINM010000449.1 GCF_024509055.1 Mesorhizobium sp.
ATCGTGCCGTGGCCGACGGTCCACAGCATGGTGGCGATGGCGCGCGGGTCGCCCTTGAGCTTGCCCGCCGCTACACAGGCTTCCACCCGCTTGATCAGCACCTTCATGGCCGGGTTGCCCTCTTCCATATCCTCGTAGCTGCGGCCCTCGGGCAGGTGGGTCTTCTCGGTCATGAAGACGGTGCGATACTCATTGGGATTGCCGAGGCCGAAGGCCGCGTACTCGGTCATCACCGCCCGAAGCGCCTCGATCGGATCGTCGTGAGGGTGTTCCTCGATGCGCCGGGCGAGCGTCTCGAAGGCGTCCTCGGCGAGCGCGAACAATATGTCCTGCTTGTCGGCGAAGTAGGAGTAGACCGACATCGGAGCGTAGCCGACCCGCTTGGCAAGCTTGCGAATGGTGAGGCCCTCGTAGCCCTCTTCCTGGACGAGCTTATGGGCGGCAGCGACCAGTTCGGAGCGAAGCTCCGCTTTTTGTTTTTCGCGGCGTTTCTGAACGCTCAGCGCCAATGTCCGCCCTGCCTTTTGTAGTTGGTTGCCTTACCAAATTATATACGCTGTACGACAACGGACAAGGGACCCGCAGGTTCCGCAACGTTCGCACTAACTCCTTGTTTTAATGCAGTTCCGACCGAAGGTCGTTAACCACTTTCCTGAAATGCCCTAGACGGCGCCGATGCCGCCGTCGAGGGCAAGAGCGTGACCGGTCATGAACGAGTTGGCGGGGTCGGCGAGAAACAGGATGCCGGTCGTGATCTCGTCCACTTCGCCGACGCGCTTCATCGGCACGCCGCGCGTGAGCTCCGCCAGCGCGTCCGCCTCCGCCGCGCCGGACGAGCGGACGAAGCCATCCACCATCGCTGTCCTGGTATGCGCCGGGCAGACGGCGTTGATGCGCACGCCCTTGGTGGCGTATTCGGCGGCCGCGGACCGGGTCAGGCCGATGACGCCGTGCTTGGCGGCGGCATAGACCGAAAGCTTGGGCGCGCCGGAAAGGCCGGCAACCGAGGCGACATTGACGATGACGCCGCCCTTGCCGTTCTCCTTATATTGCCGCTCCATCCGCTGGATCTGGTGCTTCATGGCGTAGAAAACGCCGAGCAGGTCGACCTCCAGCACGCGCCGCGCTTCCTCCGACGTCACTTGCGGCAGGCGCACGAAGCTGTGCACGATGCCGGCATTGTTGACGGCAATGTCGAGCCGGCCGAATTTCTCGACGGCAAGCCCCACCAGATCCTCGGAGAGCCTCTCCTCGGCGATGTTGCCGGCAAGGATCGCGCATTCGGCTTCAACGGTCGTGGCGAAGTCGCGGAGCGCTGTCTCGTCGAGATCGGAAAGCACCAGCCGCGCGCCCTCGGCGGCAAAGGCCTTTGCCGCGCCGCTGCCCAGACCTCCGGTCGCACCGGTTATCAACACCGTCGCTCCGTCGAAACGGCCCATCGCTCAGCCCTCCCGGTTGTCAGACATTCCTGTCGACCAAATCCATCGCCAGAGCAGCAAGCAGTTTCACCGCCTGGCCGTAGGTTTTCGCCTTTTCCGGATTGGAGGCGTTGCCGTCCAGTGCGCGGCGGTAGACGCCCTGGCAGATCGCCGCCAGGCGGAAGAAAGAGAAAGCAAGGAAGAAGGTCCAGTTGTCGATCGCTTCGAGACCGCGCCGGCGGCAGTAGGCGGCGACATAGGCTTCCTCGGAGGGCAGGCCGATCGCGGCGCGGTCGATGCCGCCGAGGCCGCGAAAGCCGGACGCATGCGGCAGCCGCCATTGCATGCACTGATAGGCAAGATCGGCAAAGGGGTGGCCAAGGGTCGAAAGTTCCCAGTCGAGCACGGCGATGACCCGAGGCTCGTCCTTGGCGAACATCATGTTGTCCAGCCTGTAGTCGCCATGCACCAGCGAAACCCGGCCGTCATCCGCAGGCATATGCGCCTCCAGCCAGGCAATCAGCCGGTCCATGTCGGCAATCGCTTCGGTTTCGGAGGCGCGGTACTGGCTGGTCCAGCGGGCGAACTGACGTTCGAAATAAGAGCCGGGCTTGCCGAAATCATCGAGGCCGACGGCCGCGACATCGACGTCGTGCAGGGCGGCAAGCGTGGCATTCATGGCGTCGCAGAGCGCGGCGCGTTCGTCATTGTCCGTGGCGTCGGGCAGGCACGGGTCCCAGAAGATGCGGCCGTCGAGGAACTCCATGACGTAGAACATGCGGCCGATCGGTGAATCCTCGCCCGAAAGATGCAGCATGCGCGGCACCGGCACCGCCGTGCCGGCAAGCGCCCGCATGACCCGGAATTCGCGGTCGACCTGGTGGGCGGACTTCAGCAACTGGCCCGGCGGCTTGGCGCGCAGCACGTAGCGACCGCTGTCGGCAGTGAGCAGATAGGTCGGGTTCGATTGTCCCGACTTGAACTTCTCGATCTCGGAAAGTCCGGCAAAGCCGGCAATGTGCGCTTCCAGATAGGGCGCAAGCGCCGACTTATCGAGCGCAAGCGCCGACTTATCGAGCGCGTTGGCGTCCCCGCTCATGCCGTCTCAGGCTGACGTTCGAGCAAGGTCAGGGTCAGCCAACGGGCCGTCAGCGCCGGCTTCTTCGACCCTTCGATCTCGATGGTCACGTCATGCGCCGTCTGCACCCAGCCCGAAGGCCTCACCTTGACGTCGGCCAGCACGAAATGGGTGCGGATGCGCGAGCCGGTCTTCACTGGCGCCAGAAAGCGCAGCGTGTCGAAGCCATGGTTGACGCCCATCTTGGTGTTTTCGATCGGCGGCATGGTTTCGAAAGTCATCGCCGACAGGAGCGAGAGCGACAGGAAACCGTGCGCGATGGTGCCGCCGAACGGCGTCTCCTGCCTGGCGCGCTCAGGGTCGCAATGGATGAACTGGTGGTCGTCGGTGGCGTCGGCGAACTGGTCGATCATGCGCTGCGTCACCGTCCGCCAGGGCGAGACGCCTACTTCCTTGCCGACGCTGGCCAGAAGCGTATCGAGACTGATCGGTTCCACGCTGATCTCCTCCGCACCCCGCCCGGACAACGAGCGCCTTCATTCCTTGAACAATGTCATCCCGTGCTGGACCGACTGGCCGCCATCGATCGGCAGGATGGCGCCGGTGACATAGCTGCCGGCACGGCTGCACAAATAAAGCGTTGCGCCGGCAATGTCATCCGGCACGCCGATACGACCAAGCGGAACGTGGTTGCCGACATGTTTGGCCTGCTCCTCGGTCGCGGTCGCAAACGCCGTCATGCGGCTCTGGAAAGGCCCAGGCGCAAAGGCGTTCACGGTGATGCGGCGAGCGGCGAATTCAAGCGCCAGCGTGCGCGTCAGGTGGTGCACCGCGGCCTTCGAGGCGGTGTAGGAGTAGGCGTCGTCGGCAAGCGGCTGGCTGCCCATCACGGAGCCCAGGTTGATCACGCGGGCCGGGTCGTCGTCGCTCGCGGCGGCATCCAGCAGCGGCAGAAGCTCACGCGTCAGGTGGAAGACGGCGGTGACGTTGACGCCGAACACCTTGGCCCAGGCGTGGTACGGAAACTCCTCCAGCGGCGCGCCCCACGACACACCCGCATTGTTGACGAGGATGTGCAGCCGTTCCGTGCGCGCCTTCACGTCCGCGACCAGCGCGGCGATACCGGCCTCGCTGGAAACGTCGCCGGCAAAACCTTCGGCGTGACCGCGGCCGCCAAGCGCGTTCAAGTCGCTGGCCACCCTCGCGCAGTCCTCGCCTTTGCGGGAAGCGATCATCACCCTGGCGCCGCCAAGGACAAGTGATGTCGCCACCATGCGGCCGATGCCGGTTGCCGCGCCGGTCACCAGCGCAGTCTTGCCGGCGACCGAGAACAGCTTGTCCAGATAGCTCATCGCGTTCCTCCGCACTGCTTGCCCTTAACCGGAACCCAAGGACTCGCGTTGACAAGGCTAGCCGAAGTACGGTCATCCTTGCCATGGGTAAAGACTTATCTTCGAAAGGGCCGGAACCGATGGCGGACATGAATCTCGGCATGACCGAACGGCTGAAGCCGATCCATCAGCGCGTGGCGGCGATGGTGCGCGATGAAATCGCGCCGGTCGGAGAAGCGTTTCTCGCCGAGGTCGGCAGGAACGGCGACCGCTGGAGCTATACGGACAGGCAGACCGAAATCCTCGAAGGGCTGAAGAAGACCGCGCGCGAGCGCGGTTTGTGGAATTTCTGGCTAACCGATTCCAAGCGGGGCTACGGCCTTTCCACCGTCGAATACGCCTATCTTGCGGAGGAGATGGGCAAGGCGCATCTCGGCGCCGAGACCTTCAATTGCTCGGCTCCGGACACCGGCAACATGGAGGTGCTGGAGCGTTACGGTTCGAACGAGCACAAGCAGACGTGGCTGGAGCCGCTGCTCGACGGCAGGATCCGCTCGGCATACCTGATGACCGAACCGGACGTCGCGTCGTCGGATGCGACCAACATCTCCATGCGCTGCGAGCGGAGCGGCGACGATTATGTGCTGAACGGCGAGAAATGGTGGGCGTCGGGCGCCGGCGATCCGCGCTGCGCCATCTACATCGTCATGGTCAGGACGGGCTCGGACGAGGAGCCGCAGCATCGGCGTCACTCGATGATCCTGGTGCCTGCCGACAGCAAGGGCATCATCAAGGTCCGGGCCATGCAGGTCTATGGCGATGACGACGCGCCGCACGGCCATATGCATCTGCGGTTTGAGAATGTCCGGGTCCCGGCGGCGAGCCTGATCCTTGGCGAGGGGAGGGGCTTCGAGATCGCGCAGGGACGGCTCGGCCCCGGCCGCATCCACCACTGCATGCGCGCCATCGGTCAGGCCGAGATGGCGCTGGAGATGCTCTGCCAGCGCTCGGTGCGGCGCGAGGCCTTCGGCCAGCCGCTGGCCAAGCTCGGCGCCAATTTCGACATCATCGCCGAATGCCGCATGGAGATCGAGATGGCGAGGCTGCTCTGCCTCAAGGCTGCCTGGATGATCGATCAGGGCGACGCGCGCGCCGCGGCGCCCTGGATCAGCCAGATCAAGGTCATCGCCCCGCGCGTCGCGCTCAAGGTGACCGACGAGGCAGTACAGATGTTCGGCGCTCAAGGCATCAGCCAGGACACGCCGCTCGCCCGCTCCTGGACGCATTTGAGGACGCTGCGGCTTGCCGACGGGCCGGACGCCGTGCATCGGCGCCAGGTAGCGCGCACGGAACTCAAGAAATACACACAGGAAAAGGTCTGACCGCCATGACGCTCCCGTCGGAAATGAAAGCCCTTTTGCTTGTCGGCGACGGTTATACGAGGACGCCGTCGCCCGCCGCGCTGGAGGCGACGGAGCCTTATTTGCGACCAGGCAGCATCGCGGTGCCGAAGCCAGGGCCCAGCCAGGCGCTGATCAAGGTCAGCCTCGCCTCGATCAACCCTTCCGACATCTCCTTCATCAAAGGGCAGTACGGCCAGCCGCGCGTGAAGGGCCAACCGGCCGGGTTCGAAGGCGTCGGCGTCGTCGTCGCAACGGGAGACGATCTGTACGCAAGGAGCCTCGAGGGCAAGCGTGTCGCCTTCGCCACCGGCCTTTCGAACTGGGGCTCCTGGGCTGACTATGCGGTTGCCGAGGCGGCGTCCTGCATTCCCCTGCTGGACACGGTGAGCGACGAGGACGGCGCGGCGATGATCGTCAATCCTCTCACAGCTTTAGCCATGTTCGATATCGTCAAGCAGGAAGGCGAGAAGTCGTTCATCATGACGGCGGGGGCCAGCCAGCTCTGCAAGCTGATCATCGGGCTGGCGAAGGAAGAGGGCTTCCGGCCGATCGTCACCGTGCGCCGCGACGAGCAGATCGCTCTGCTGAAAGGACTGGGCGCGGCGCATGTGCTCAACGAGAAGGCGGCGGATTTCGAGGCGGCGCTGCGCGAGGTGGTCAAGGCCGAGCAGCCGCGCATCCTGCTCGACGCGGTCACCGGACCGTTGGCTTCGGCCATCTTCAACTCCATGCCGAAGCGCTCGCGCTGGATCGTCTATGGCAGACTCGACGCCGAGCCGACGGTTATCCGCGAGCCCGGCCAGTTGATCTTCCAGCACAAGCGTGTCGAGGGCTTTTGGCTCGCCGAATGGATGCGCCAATTCCGCGACAGGCTTGGCCCGGCCGTGATGGAGGCGCAGAAGCGTTTTTCAGACGGGCGCTGGTCGACCGATGTGACCGCCGTGGTGCCGCTGGACGACGCGATGGCGAGGCTTCGGGCGGAGCTCGCGCTGCCCAACGGCAAGGTTTTTATCAAGCCGTAAGATCGCGTGAGGCCGGAGCCTGTCCGGGTTCGGGAATGTGCGGCCGCATCAAAGTCATTATCGTCGTGCGTATGGCCACTCGCCGATCCGTCCGAACACAAAGTTGTGATCAGACGTGAAGCATACGGAAAAATGCCGCTGTTCCACTCATCCTTCGCGCCCGCAGGCAACCATCATGCGCGGACGCTCTATTCCGCTTCGCTCTCAACGTGATATGTCGCCGGCGCTGAAGGTCAGGAGGTGATGGGAAAACCGTCCTGGCCGGAATGCGGGGTGTTTGATGACGATAACCAAGCCGGTTTTTGACCGTCTGGGACTTTTGCTATGGATCGGAGCGTTTCTGATCGTGCTCGTCTTGGCGTGGTGGGCGCCAGACGTCCGTTCGGTTGTGTCCGCTTACCGGCATGGCAGCGAAGCCTTCGTGGCCGGCCAACCATTGTACAAGGTCCATGTCGCGATGGGCTACCTCTACGCGCCGGCTTTTGCCGCGCTCTTCGTTCCGTTCGTGAAGCTGGGACCGTCCGCCGGAAGCGTGTTGTGGCACACGCTCTGCTTCGGCGTGCTGACGCTGGCCGCGGCCAGGCAAGTGCGGAAAATCGGCGGCCAGGACCAGATGTGGCTGCTTTCCTATGCGCTCTTCCTGGCCATGCCGATGGCCCTGGGCGCGATCCGCAACGGCCAGTCGACCATCCTCTTGACCGGCGCCTGCTGGCTCCTGACCCTTTCGGCGCTGGAGGGGCGGCGCGCAGAGCCCTTCTTCTGGGCATGCGTCGCGCTGATCGCCAAACCGACGGGGCTCATCATGCTGCTGCTGGTCGGCGCCTTGCGGCCCCGGCTGATCCCGTGGCTCGTGCTCGCGGTGCTGGTCGTGCTGGTCATCCCCTATGCCTTCGCGCCCGTCGGCTACATCAATGACCAGTATCGCGATTTCTTCCAGATGCTGACATCGATGGCCGTCGACAGGGAAGGGCCATTCGCGCCGGCCGATTTCACAGTGCCCTTCGCCATGATCGGGCTGCCCATTCCGGAGTTCGATGCCACGGTCGTGCGGATCGTGGCGGCCCTGCTCGCGCTTTCCGCAGTCCTCTGGTTCGACCGCAAGGCCGAGCCGGACGTAGCGGGCATCGCCATCTTCCTCGCGGCCACCTTCTACATGTGCGTGTTCAATCCGCGCGTCGAGCCGAACACCTATGCCATGATCGCCGTTCCGGCAGGCGTGGCCATCGCCTATCTGTGGCGGGAAGAGCAGGGCAGCACCTTGGCAAAGGTGCTGGCGACGACGCTGTTCCTGTCGGGGTTGACCAGCATCGAACGTCACCTGCACAATTTCTTCCATCCCTGGTTCCGGCCAGTCGTGGTGACTGTCATTGCCTGCACCTTGATCCGGTGGTTCTGGGTCAGGGCGCGTCAGCCCAGGTCGGATGCCGGACGGATGGCGCATGGCTGAAGCATTGCTTACCCTCGATATTGTCGCGCCGTTCCTGAACGAGGCGGAGTCCGCGGCGGCTTTCGCCGGCCTGCTCGACAAGCTGGAAGCGACCGTGGCGGATCGTTTCGGCATGGCCGTGCACAAGATCCTGGTCGATGACGGCAGCAAGGATGACAGCGTCGCGCGGTTTTCGCAGGCGCTTTCCGGATCGTGGGAAATCGTTCGTCTCAGCCGTAATTTCGGCAAGGAGGTCGCGGTCCTCGCGGGTCTCGACCAGTCGCGGGGCGACACGGTCCTGATCATGGACTCCGACCTCCAGCATTCCATGGATGTCAGCATCCAGCTGATTGCCGAACTCGTGGCGGACCCGTCGCTCGACGTGGCTTACGCGCAGAACGACAGACGCGGAGCAAGCTGGCGGCGCAGCCAGTCGGCCAAGCTTTTCTACAGCCTGATCAACAGCAGCCAGCGTTTCGACATCCCGGAAAACGCGGGCGACTTCCGCGTCATGCGCCGCGCGGTAGTGCGCGCCGTCACCAGCCTGCGCGACAAGCGGCGCTTCAACAAGGGGCTGTTCGCCTGGGCCGGCTTCCGCCAGAAGGCAGTGCCCTACTCGCCCGCCGAGCGTGTCGGGGGCACCTCGAAGTGGAGCCAGCTCAACCTGTTGGCGTTCTCGCTCGAAGGCTTCACCTCCTTCTCGGTGATACCGCTGCGGATCATCAGCATTTGCGGATTGCTGGCGGCGCTGGCCGGCGCTCTCTATGGCATCAAGGTGTTCTTCGAGGTGGTATTCTACGGCATCGCCGTGCCGGGCTATCCCAGCCTCATGGTCGCGGTGGTCTTCTTCGGCGGCTTCAATCTCACCTTGCTTGGTCTGATCGGCGAGTATGTCTGGGTCACGCTCAGCGAGAGCAAGGACCGGCCCGTCTACATCGTGCGGGATGTCGTGCATGGCGCCGATGCCGGCAACGACACCAGTCCGCGGGTCAACGCCGACAGATGACCAGGTCGTCGATCCGTCTGATCGCGGACGACTACGGCCTTGCGTCCGGCGTGTCGGGTGCGATCCTCGAGCTCATCGATCGTGGCCGCCTGACCGGCACTGGCTGTATGACCGGCTTTCCCGAATGGGAGCAGGAGGCAGCCCGCATAAAGTCGTTTTGCGGCAGGGCCTCGATCGGACTGCATCTGACCCTGACTGACCAGCCTGCCGTCACCGGCCCGTCGAGCCTGGCGCCGGAAGGCAGATTGCCGCCGCTGTCCTCGCTCGCCCTGCCGATCCGGCGCGGACGCGTCGACGAGCGCGAGGTCCACGCCGAACTGGACGCCCAGTATGGCCGTTTTGTCGAGGCACTTGGTCGCCGACCGGACTTCATCGACGGGCATCAGCATGTGCATTTTCTGCCGGTGGTGCGAAGGTGGCTGCTGACGCGCTTTGCGGCAGGTTCGGACCAGCCGGCGTTGCGCGGTGCGCCGGCCTTTTCCACTTCGATCGCCGCGCCCAAGATCGCGGCGATCGCCACCCTGGCCGCCGGCTTCAACCGCGCAATGGCGCGCGCGGGGTTCACCGTGATGACACCGCTTTCAGGCATTTACGATTGGCGGCAGCCAGTGAAGTTCGCTCCGACACTTTACGCCGCCATCGAAACGCTGCCCGAAGCGGGCGTGTTCATGTGCCATCCGGGCCATGTCGACGAGACATTGCGGGCGCGCGACCCGATGCAGCATGTACGCGAGGTCGAGTTTTCGGTTCTCGGTGGCGAAGAGTTCGGCGCCAGGCTAGCCAGGGCTGGTATGCGGGTCATGGACGGGAAGGCATGAGCGGCGCCAGCGAACCCGGGCGTTCGACCGGCAGCAAGATCATCCGCTTCGCGCTTGTGGGGCTGGCGAACACCTGTATCGACCTGGCCGCGTTTTTCCTGCTGCTTAAGATGGGAGCCCCGCCTTTGGCCGGCAATGTCGGCGCATGGTTCATCGCCGTGCTTTTCTCGTTCGTGGCAAACGGCTTCTGGTCGTTCGAGCGGAGCCCGGATATCCGGCTGCACCACTCGTTCCTGCGCTTCGTCTCACTCGGCGCCTTGATCTCACTGGGTGTCTCCAGCCTTT
The DNA here is from genome assembly GCF_024509055.1 of Mesorhizobium sp. Taxonomy (GTDB): domain Bacteria; phylum Pseudomonadota; class Alphaproteobacteria; order Rhizobiales; family Rhizobiaceae; genus Mesorhizobium. The sequence continues at coordinate 9,788 of NZ_JANINM010000449.1, forward strand.
CGATCGCCACCTTGGCCGGGGTTCTCGGCGTGTGGCCGGCAAAGATCGGCGGCGTGATCGTGGCCGCCGCCCTGAATTTCCTGGCGGCGCGCTGGTCGATCGAGGGGCGGTTTGTGAAGTAGCGGCCCTATTCTGATTTTCACGTCTTCGCTACATTGCTCTGCAAAGCAACGTGAGGTCGAGTCCATGAAACTACTGTGGTTTGCCGGTGTCGTCATCGTGTCGATGGCGTGTGCATTTTGTGCCGAGGCCGCTGACAAGTTTCCACCTATTTGGCGCAAATCGATGACCAACGATCCGGCTACGAACTATTTTCTCAACAAGTATTCGGCCTCATTGAATGACCCAGCGTCGACGGCGATTAGAAATATCATGTTGGCGCGCGTGGTCGCCTCGGAATGCCAGTCAGCGCGGCTCATCAAGGCCAAGGTCAAGGCCTATCGCGATAGTATGCTCGGCTCGCTTTCGCCGGACGCGATGAAAGCAGCGGCATTTGTGGCCGGCAGTGAATTGCGCGGCTTCGACTATGAAACGCTCGCGCATCTTTGTGCTGGTATCAACTATCAATTTGGGCCGAAGGGAGTGCTGATAGCGGGCGCAGTTTCGCCTGGTACGGGCGAGCCAACGGATCGCTACGACCCGGCCAATCCATACATTCGACTGCCCGATTTCACCGGCAAGTAGTGGAGCCGCCCGGTTTCTGGCTCATCGCTACTCAGCCTGCTCGATGTTAATACCTGATCCAACCATGATCTTGCCGAAAACCGGCTCCCACTTTTCGGGATCATGGTCTGGCGTAGGCGGCTTCCTCGAGCTCCCGTTTCAGCCGTGCCTCCTCGTGAGCCTTGGGTGTGACGAAGCGTCCGAGCAGCAAGTAGGCGACAGGCGTCAGGAACAGCGTCGAGACGGTGGCGAGGCCGAGGCCGCCGACGATGACCCAACCCAACGCCACGCGCGCCTCGGCGCCGGCGCCGGAAGCCAGCACCAGTGGGAGGCCGCCGAGCACGGTGCAGATCATGGTCATCATCACCGGGCGGAGGCGGATGATCGAGGCTTGCTCGATCGCCTCACGCACGCCGAGGCCGCGGTCGCGCAGCTGGTTGGCGAACTCGACGATCAGGATGCCGTTCTTGGCCATGACGCCGACCAGCAGCACAAGGCCGATCTGGCTGTAGGCGTTGAGGCTGGTGCCGGACAGCAGCAGCGCGAAGATGGCGCAGGCGAGCCCGAGCGGCACGGTCGCCATGATGATGACGGCGCTGACGAAGCTCTCGAACTGCGCGGCCAGCACCAGAAGGATGATGACGAGCGCGAAGCTGAAGACCGTCAGCATGGCGCTGTTGCTCTCGCCAAGCGTCGCCGCCTCGGCGAGCGGCAGGACGCGCGCTCCCGGCGGTAGCAGCGGCGTTGCGATTTGCTCGGCTCGGGTGAGCGCATCGCCGAGCGCGAAGTCGCCGGCCAGATTTGAGGTGATCGCGACCGAGGGCTGCCGCTGCTCGCGCGTCAACGATGGCGGCACGGCGCGCTCGGTCAGCGTGGCGATCGTCGACATCGGCACGAAACGGCCGTCCGAGGTCTTGAGGAAGATGTTCTCCAGATCGGTCGGATCGTTGATCGGGTTGGTGGTCGACACCAGCTTCACGCCATAGGCGCGGTCGGCGATATAGACGTCGACGACGTCGTTGCCGTCGAGCATCGCCTGCAAGGTGTTGGCGAGCCCGGTGATATCGATACCGAGGTCGGAGGCACGCTCGCGGTCGATGGCAACAGCCAGTTGCGGCTGCGTCGGATCGACGGACAGCCGCGGCGTCTGGAAGCGCGGGTCCCGGCGCATCTCCTCGACAATCCTGCCCGCCGCGGCGCTCAGCGCTTTGCGGTCGTTGCCGACCAGCGCGAATTGCAGGCCGTTGCCGGCGCCGCGGATGCCGAGGCTGTTGGGCTGTACCGGGAACACGCGTAGGCTCGGCACCTGCCTGGTCAGGCGGTTGATGTCCGCCATAATCTCCTGCTGGCTGCGGCTGCGCTCGTCCCACGGGGCCAGCGTCATCACCATGAAGCCGCTGTTATAGGCGCCGTTATTGCCGGCACTTTCGAACGTGGCGCGGATCTCGCCGGAATCGCGCAGCGGCTGGATCAGCCTTTCGATCTTGCGCATCTGTTCGGTCGTGTAGTCGAGGCTGACGCCTTGCGGTGCGTTGATGCGCAGCATCACGGCCGCGCGATCCTCGGTGGGGGTAAGCTCCTGGCGGATGGTGCCGAAGAGCGTGAAGGCCGTGCCGGCGAAGATGAGGGCCACAAGCACCACGATCCAGGGTGCGTCGAGGCAGAGACGCAGGGAGCGGCGATAGAGGGCGTTGAGCGCGCCGCCGATGCGGGCGCCGACGCCGTTGCCGCCTTCATGATGAAGGGACGCCCCTGAAAGCATGCGCGAGGCAAGCATCGGGCACAGCGTCAGCGCGACCACACAGGAAAGCAGCACGGACATTGCCAGCACGAAGCCGAACTCCCGGAACAGGCCGCCGGTCTGTCCAGGCAGGAAGGAAATCGGCACGAAGACCGCGACCAGCGTCAGCGTGGTGGCGACGACGGCGAAGAACACTTCCTGGGTGCCGAGCACTGCGGCGGCGCGCGGGCCCATGCCTTCGTTGCGCCGCCGCACGATGTTTTCGAGGACGACGATGGCATCGTCGACCACAAGACCGGTGGCCAGCACCAGCGCCAGCAGGGTCAGAATGTTGATCGAAAAGCCGGCAAGGTAGATCGCCGCGATGGTGCCTATCATGGCGACAGGCATCGACAGGCCGGGGATCAGCGTCGCGCGCCAGTCGAGCAAGAAAGCATAGATGACGATCAGCACGATCGAGACGGAGAGCGCCAGCGCGATCTCGACCTCGTGCACGGCGCCATTGACGAAGACGGCGTCGTCGCTGGTGACCTTTATCGACATGCCTTCCGGCAGGTTCTTCTGCAACTTGTCGACGGCGGCCCTGACCCCGGTCGAGATGTCGAGCGTGTTTGATTCCGCCTGGCGGATGATGCCGAGACCGATGCCCGTCTTGCCGTCCGAGCGCAGCGAGGTCTGGCCGGTGTCGGGGCCAAGCGTGACGGTGGCGACGTCGCGGATGCGCGTCGCGCCGCCGATGACGATGTTTTCGAATTGCTCGGGCGTGGTCACGTCGGCCGTCGTGCGCACGATGAGATCCTGGTTCGTGGTGGTGATCGAACCGGCCGGTGAATCGAAGGCCACCGAGGCGAGGGCCGCTCTCAGATCCGCGATGGTGAGGCCCTGGCTCGCCAGCTTGTTCTGGTCGACATCGATGCGGAAGATTTTGTCGCGGCCGCCATAGGCCTGGACGTCGGCGACGCCGGGCACCGCGGCGAGCTCATCCTCGATGCGGTCCTGAACGAGCACCGTCATGTCCTGTACCGACATGGTGTCGGACGTAACCGCCAGCCGCATCACCGCATCTGAATTTGCGTCGGCCTTGACGATGCGCGGCGCGTCCGCCGTGTCCGGCAGCTGGTTGGTGACCCTGCTGACGACATCGCGCACATCGGAGGCGGCGACGTTGAGATCGACACCGTCGTTGAACTCGATGGTGACGCGGCTGGAGCCAAAGGACGAAGTCGACGAGATCGACTTGACGCCCGAGACCCGCGAGACGGCGCCCTCGGTCGTGTCAGTTACCTGGCGGTCGACCGTTTCGGAGGCGGCGCCTGCGAAGGTGGTGCTGACGGTGACTACAGGGCGATCGACATCAGGCAACTCGCGCACCTCGACGCCCCAGAAGGCGGCAAGGCCGGCGACCGCGATCAGCGTGTTGAGCACGAAGGCCATGACCGGCCTGCGGATGAAAAGCGCGGTGAGGCTCGATTCGGTAGCCGAGTCGGGAGCGCTCATGAGCCTTCGGCCTCGGCGGCAGGCCTCTCGCCTGCAATACGGACGTCACCGCCCTCACTGACGCTCTGCGTGCCTTCGGTCACCACCATGTCGCCGCTTTCGACGGCGGCATCGACCAGAACGGTTTCGGTGTTGCGCTGGATGATGCGAACGGGAACGCGCTTGGCCTTGCTGTTCTCGATGGCCCAGACATAGGCGCCGTCGGTTCCCCACTGGATCGCCAAGGGGCTGACGGCCGGATAGGTGTCGCCGGGAAACTTCATGCCGATCTGAAACGACATGCCGGCGCGCAAGGAATCGGCCGGATTGGCGATGATCGCCTTGACGAGCAGGGTGCGGCTGTTCTCGTCGATATGGTTGTCGATGGCCGATACGGTGCCACCATAGACGCGGTTGGTATTGGCAAGCGGCGCGGCCGACAGTTGCTGGCCAACCTTGACGACGGCGGCGAAGCGTTCCGGCACCCAGAAATCGACCAGAATGCTCGAGCGGTCGTCGAGGGTGGCGATCGCCGACTGGCTTGTCACATAGTTGCCGGCGGCAATCGGCAGGATGCCAACCGTGCCTGCAATGGGAGCTACGATCGAGCGGCGTTCGAGCGCGAGCTCGGCGTCGCGCAGAGCCAGCCTGGCATTGGCGAGCGCCACCTCCGCATCGGCGACGGCCACAGGCGTGGCGGCATTGGAGGCGCGCAGCGACTTCACCCGATCGAGCTTCGCCTGCGCGTCGCCGACACCGACCTTGGCGCGGTCGCGCGCGATCACTTCCGTGTCCGAATCGAGCCTGGCGATAACATCGCCTTTCTCGACGCGGGAGCCGGACCGCGCCGGCAATTCGACAAGGCGGCCGGAGGAATACGGATTGACGGTGACGGTCGCATTAGCGCGGCCGGTGCCGATCGCCTGCAGCCTGTCGTTGATCGTTGCGGTGCCGGCAGGCGAGGCGACGATGGTCACGATCTGCCCGGCACGGTTGCGCGCTGTCCGCGAGGAACCAGCCGCATTGTCCTGCGCCGGCGGCACCGCGCCATAGGCCCAGTCCATGCCCCAGCGCGCCAGCACTTGCGGTGCACCGGGATAGAAACGCGCCCAGGCCGCCGAGGCGGCAACCAGGATCACAAGCGCAACAACAATCTGTTTCCAGCTCGACATCGATACTCCCGCGGCAGGACTCGTCTGCCCGTTCCATGTGGAAGCGGACGCAGCGACGACACGGGCGGGGGCAAAACCGGCCACGCCACACCCCGATATCAGCGGTTTATGGCAATTATCACGCAATCGTGCACATTAAATCGCGGTAACGTGAACAGG
>NZ_JANINM010000450.1 GCF_024509055.1 Mesorhizobium sp.
ATGGGCGACATACCGCTCGATTTTGGCGGCGAACTCGCCAAACAGGGTGCTTTCGTCGGCTCCCACGCTGTCGTCATCTTCTCCGATCAGGACAGCGCCAAGGCGGCAACCGTGAACCTGCTCAGGTTCTTCAGACATGAAAGTTGCGGCCAGTGCACGCCTTGCCGCGAAGGCACGGGCAAAATGGTGCAACTGTTGGAGAAGGACGGTGCCCTGGATGAAATCGGGCTCCGCGACCTCGAAATGGTGATGCGCGACTCCTCGATCTGCGGCTTGGGCCAGGCAGCGCCAAACCCCGTCAATCATCTGCTTAAGCACTTCCGTGAGGATATCTGAAATGGCAGGTCCGATCGAATTCACACTGGACGGCAAGTCGGTCGCAGCGGCCGAAGGCGAGACCATCTGGCAGGTGGCCAAGCGCGAAGGGACGGCGATCCCGAACCTTTGCCACGTAGACCTGCCGGGATACCGGGCCGACGGCAATTGCCGCGCCTGCATGGTGGAAATCGAAGGCGAAAGGGTGCTGGCGGCGTCCTGCATTCGCAAGCCGACCGCAGGCATGGTCGTGAAGACCGGCACCGAAAGGGCCGAGAAGTCGCGGGCCATGGTCTTCGAACTGCTCGCCAGCAACATGCGCGCCGCCGCGGATGGGCCGGACAACCAATCGAAATTCTGGCAATGGGCCGAGTCGATGGGCATTGCCGGCAGCGATCGGTTCGCCTCCAAGTTCCACGATGGCGAGAGTGCCGGGTTTGACCTTTCCAATCCGGCTATCGCCGTCAACCTGGACGCTTGCATCGCTTGCGGGGCCTGCGTGCGGGCATGCCGCGAGGTTCAGGTCAACGATGTGATCGGCATGGCCGAGCGCGGCAGCCATTCGGTCCCTGTCTTCGATATGCATGATCCCATGGGGCTCTCGACTTGCGTGACTTGCGGGGAGTGCGTGCAGGCCTGTCCAACAGGCGCGCTCTACGAAAAGACGCTCATGGACAAATCCGGCAGGAAGAGGGTCGTCCAGGAGTTCGATAAGGTCGTCGACAGTCTTTGCCCCTTCTGCGGCGTCGGTTGCCAGACCACCGTAGCTGTGAAGGACAACCGCATCGTCCAGATAGACGGCCGCAACGGTCCGGCAAACGAGAACAGGCTCTGTGTCAAGGGTCGTTTCGGTTTCGACTATGCGATGTCGCCGGACCGCCTGACCAAACCCCTGATCCGTCGCGATGACGCGCCTAAGTTCGGCGAGATGGACCTGCGCAACGTCGATCCGCTGACGATTTTCCGCGAGGCCACCTGGGAAGAGGCGATGGAGCGCGCGGCCTCGGGTTTCAAGTCGATCCTGAAGGAGCACGGAGGGCCGGCGCTCGCGGGCTTCGGCTCGGCGAAGGGCTCGAACGAGGAAGCATACCTGTTTCAGAAGTTCGTCCGCCAAGGTTTTGGCACGAACAACGTCGACCACTGCACGCGGCTTTGCCACGCATCTTCCGTTGCCGCCCTGATGGAAGGCGTGGGCTCTGGCGCGGTTTCGGCTCCGTTCATGGACGCCATGAAGGCCGAGTGCGCGATCGTCATTGGCGCTCGCCCGACCACCAATCATCCGGTGGCGGCCACCTATTTCAAGCAGGCCGTCAAGGGCGGCCTGAAGCTGATCGTCATGGATCCGCGCGGCCAGGATCTGATGCGCCACGCCACGTATTCGTTGCGCTTCAAGCCTGGCAGTGACGTCGCCATGCTGAACTCGCTGATTCACGTCATCATCGAGGAGAAGCTCTACGACGAGCAATACATCCAGGCCAACGTCTCCGGCTTCGAAGCCCTGAAAGCCAAGGTCAAGGATTTCTCACCGGAAGCCATGGCCGAGGTTTGCGGCATCGAAGCAAGCGTCTTGCGCGAGGTTGCCCGCACCTATGCTCGCGCCGAGCGCTCCATGATCTTCTGGGGCATGGGCATTTCGCAACACACGCACGGCACCGACAACTCGCGCTGCCTGATCGCCCTGGCGCTGATTACGGGACATGTCGGCAGGCCGGGAACGGGCCTCCATCCATTGCGCGGGCAAAACAATGTGCAGGGGGCTTCCGACGCGGGACTGATCCCCATGTACTACCCCGACTACAAGTCGGTGGAGAACATCGATATTCGTTCCCAATACGAGAATTTCTGGGGGCAGACGCTGGATCCGAAGCGCGGCTTGACGGTGGTCGAAATCGTTGACGCGATCCTGGAGGGTGAAATCCGGGGCATGTACATCATGGGTGAAAACCCGGCGATGTCGGACCCGGACCAGACCCATGCGCGCGCCGCGCTGGCCAAGCTCGAGCATCTGGTTGTCCAGGACATCTTCCTCACGGAAACCGCGTGGCATGCCGATGTCGTGCTGCCGGCATCCGCGCATGCGGAGAAATTCGGCACATATACCAACACGAACAGGCAGGTGCAGATGGGCCGCCCGGCCCTGGAGCTCCCGGGCGATGCACGCCAGGACCTCGACCTGATCATCGATCTTGCCAACCGCATGGGCCTGGGCTGGAACTACAACGACGTTTCCGACGTCTACGCCGAGATGGCGCGGGTGATGCCGTCGCTGAAGCACATTCCTTGGGAGCGGGTGGAACGAGAGGGATCCGTGGTCTACCCCGCCGATGGCCCTGATGTTCCCGGCAACGAGATCATCTTCACCTCGGGGTTCCCGACGTCGGATGGCCGGGGTCGCATTGTGCCCACCGACCTCCTGCCGCCCGACGAAGTGCCGGATGAAGAATATCCGTTGGTGCTGACGACAGGCCGCATGCTTGAACATTGGCACACTGGCGCCATGACTCGCCGGGCGGGAGTGCTGGATGCAATCGAGCCGCAAGGCATTGCGGCGATGAACCCCTACGAGATCGAACGCAATGATCTGTCGGTGGGCGACATCATCGAGGTCGAAACGAGGCGCGGCACTATCGAGGCTGTTTTGCGGGCTGACCGAGAGGTGGCTGACGGAATGGTCTTCATTCCGTTCTGCTTCAACGAAAGCCCGGCCAACAAGCTGACCAATCCGATGCTCGACCCGTACGGCAAAATCCCGGAGTTCAAATACTGCGCCGCGCGGGTCGCACACAAGCGACAGGTCCAAGCCGCGGAGTAGCGCCAGGTCGCAGGCGGTTTGCCCGGGTCCGCACCATTGCGGCCGGGGCGCGTGCACGTGTAGCTCGGAGGCGTTTCGATGGCGGACGGCAAGGCACTCGGCAAAAGCTCGATCGGCGTTGACGAGGCGCGTAAGCTGATCAATGCCGGGATGTCGTTGGTCGGCATCGAGGAAGTCGGCCTTGCGGATGCCCTCGGGCGCATTTCCGCGAGCTCGGCAAACGCCCTCCTGTCATCGCCGCCGTTCGATGTTTCCTCCATGGATGGTTATGCTGTCCGGGCAGCGGATGTCAGCGCGGCAGGCACCACATTGCCATTGCGCGGCTCGTCCAGGGCAGGGGTATCGGAGATACCGCAACTGGCGGCTGGTTCCTGCATGCGCATCTTCACCGGAGCGCCGGTCCCAACCGGCGCCGATGCCATCATCATCCAGGAGAACGCCGAGAGCCAGGGCGATGCCGTTCGCTTCACCGTGGCAGCGGTCGAGGGAGAGTATGTCCGTCGGCTGGGGTTGAACTTCAAGTCCGGTCAGGAAATCCTGGGCGTCGGCCGCACTATCTCCGCGAGGAATATTGGGCTTTTGGCGGCAGCCGGCCACACCACGATCGCTGTACGAAAGCGTCCACGCATTGCTGTCCTGTCGACGGGAGATGAACTGGCCGGGGATCCGACAGCCATATCCCAGGGGCGGATACTGGATGCCAATCGCCCGGGACTGACCGCCTCCATCAAGGCGCTCGGCGGCATACCCGTCGATCTTGGTATCGCGGGCGACACCGATGACGCAATCATATCCGCGGTCCGCGAATTGGATGCTGATCTGTTGATCGTTACGGGCGGCGCTTCGGTCGGGGACCATGATCGAGTTCGGCCCGCGCTGCAGTCGCTGGGCTTCACCTTCGATTTTTACAAAGTCATGATGCGCCCGGGCAAGCCATTGATGTTCGGCGAGCTCAAGGGCATCCCGGTGTTAGGCATGCCCGGCAACCCAGTGTCGGCGCTCCTGTGTTCGCTTCTTTTCGTGAAGCCCGCCATCGAGGTTATGACGGGCCGTGCCGGAGAGGGGCCAATCTACGACGATGCTCGCCTGGCGGCACCGATCGCCAGGACAGGCCAGCGCGAGGACTATCTTCGCGCGATTTACACCGTGGACGATAGCGGGCTCAGCGTTGAAGTCTTCGACCAACAGGACAGCTCGATGACGGCGCTGCTGGCTCAGTCCAACTGTCTCGTCGTTCGCCCGGTCGGCGCCCCTGCGGCAGCGGCGGGCGAGATGGTCAAGTTGATCCGTTTCGATACCATGGCCAACTTTTGATGTGACCAAAGATCCCGCAATTTTTAAGTGCGCTTCCAGCCCGCCTGGTCCTGAAAGCGACTTTCAGCTTCCGGCCATTTCGAAAATCTCGAAAATCGATGCCGATGATCGGCCTTGGCCATCTTGCGGCCTCTTCTGGCCTCGGTCATCGCCCACCGTTTAATTGGCCACACCATCGGCACAAGGCGCCCACCGGGTTTGTCGTAGCGAGCCAGCGCGCCCGCAACGAAACGAATCCGTAAGTCGTCGAGCCGGACAAAGGGCGTCGCTTCCGCGATCACACCATGGTCGAGCGACGCTAATTTAGTCATCAATCATATTAGGTGGAACGTTCACCAAGCTGGCGCGTAACCCATGTTGTCGGGTGGCCAGCATTGCACGCGCGTATCGTGTAACCGGAAGGTTCATAACGCATGATAGTCGAATTCGTTGGCCCGGCGGGTGCCGGCAAGACGACATTTGCACACGCGCTCTGTCGCCAACTGCGCAAGCACGGCCAAACGGCAACGGTTGTGCTTACTTACCAGCCCGGCGGAAAACAGTCGCGGCTGGATCCCGGCGGAATGGTTTCCGCGTTGCTCCGCGTCGCCAATGCTATTGCCGATCCAATCGTGATTGGGTGTCGTCCGTTCGCCAACGCCGTCATTTTCAGGATTGCCGCAAGCCTGGTTCGAACCTTGCCGCCTCGGAATGCAATGTGGCTGGCCAGGTTCAGCCAGTACGTGCTCCGCCTCGCCTATGTGTGGAATCAATCTCTCGCCCGCGACGAAGTTGTCATTTTCGACCAGGCGTTCGTTCAGGCGGTAGCATCGCTGGCGCTGTTCAACGGAACTGCCGACGAGGTAGCTCTTGCACACGCGCTTGAGATTATACCCAGATCGGACCTGGTCGTTCGTATTGACGCTCCCCAGGAACTGCGTGAGGCGCGCCTTAACGACAGGCGGCGGCGCCAAAACTTCGCTGAGCGCCTCTTTGAAGCCGGTTTGAGCACAAACCTCAAATCCGCTGCAGTGGTGGAGCGCGTCATTGAATTGCTGAAGGCAGGTGGTGACTGTTCGATAATCGAGATCGACGCAAGCGACGAGCGCCCGCTTGATCGAACCATAGGAGCAATCGAAAACGAAATTCTGGCAAGGACCGGCGGCCTTGCCGGTCGAAACGCTGCATCATGATACGCGGATTGAGAGCTCGCTTGCTCTTCCAACATGGCTGGATTTCTGCGCCCGAAATGGACCATCACGAGTCCAATAGCGGTATCCGCGTTTACCAGCAGGAAATTAGCTATATCTAATGATCTAATGTTCTTCGGCGCAAACGAAGAAGCCCGACACGCTTCATCGAGGAGAGTGTCAAATTCACGCAAGATGGCGTGCCGGGCTCCGCGCTCCTGACCTTGTTCGGGAGGCTGGTGCGCGCCCGCAAAGTTCATCGTCAACGAACCGCGGCGTCCTCCACCTGTCACCCGGCTCCCATCAATCGGAGATGTTGCTAATTTAGCACGGCCAAATGGTGCCCGCTGCGCTAGATTGATTTTGGAATTTGCTCGCGCTTGGGCACTCGGTGGCACGGCTTTCAAGGATTTCAAATGAAGAAGACACTGCTTTCGGGAGCAGCGTTGCCGGCGCTCGTCGAGGTCACCTCTGCGTTCGCTACCACCAGATGAATTCAACCTTGAACCATGCCGGCGGGAATTCCCGCCGCGTGTCCATCATGATCGGCTGCCTCGCCTTACTGACCGCGCTGGCGGCCCTGTGGCCGGTCTATCGGGCGTTCTTGAATATCGAGATCGATATCAACGAGGGGTGGAACGCCTATTATGCCGACGCGGCAATGGGGCGGATGCCGCTCTATCCCTCTGCCCATCAGTTGATCGCCAATAATTATCCGCCGCTTTCCTTTTATATCGTCGGCGGTCTGGGGAAATTGATCGGTGACCCCGTGCTGGCCGGGCGGTTGCTGTCGCTCGCGGCCGTGCTGGTGATCGCATGGGGCGTTTTCCGCGCGGTCCGCCTGCTCGGCGGCGACGCGACCTCCGCAGGTATCGGCGCCCTGTTTTTCGGCGCCACCATGTGCCGCTTTTTCACTGGCTATGTTGGGATGGATGACCCTCATTTGCTGGCGCAAGCGGTCATGACAGTTGGCTTTGTCGCTTTCCTGCAGGCCAGGTCGCGGGATCGCGGCTATGCCCTGCCAATCCTTCTGATGGTGGTGGCGGGGTTCATCAAGCACAATGTCGTGGTGATGCCGCTGACGGCGATGATCTGGCTGGGCATCAACCGGCCGCGGCAGATGGTGAAATCGGCGCTCTTGGCAGCATTCGCCATCGTCCTGGGATTTGCCCTTTGCTACCTCGCTTTCGGCCCCGACTTTTTCAGCAATCTGAGGTCGCCACGCGCCTACATGCTGAAGCACGCCATCGGCGCCATCGGGCATCTGCAGTGGATTGTCGTCGGTCTGGCCGCCTGGGCCTATGTCGGCATCACGCGCAGGTCTGATCCCGATATCCGGTTCTGCAATCTCTTGAACACACTTGGCCTCGTGATGTTCTTTGTCCAGAAAACCGGCGACGGCGTGGCCTACAACGCGCAATTCGAGCTGGTGTTCGGCGTGTCCATTGCCACCGGCCTTGCCTTCGCGCATGCGCCGGATTTGCCGCTCGCCCGCCGCTGGCCGCCGGAAAAGCTGCAATTCATCCTTCTGCTTGCCATCTGTCTGCGCCTGGTGGCGTCCGAACGCCTGGAGCCGGTGAAATTGTTGGTGGCTCCCGGCTTTCACGCGGAGATAGCCGCACGTGAAGCTGCCATGTCGGCCACGGTCGCCCGCCTCAGAAACATCCCCGGCGACGCGACCTGTTTCTGCACGCTCGCCAGCTATCGTTCGGGAAAACCCTTCAGCGTCGATCCGTTCTACGTCAACGAACAGATATTCACCGGCCATCTCCCTCCCGATGTCATCACCAAACGCATCGCTGCCGGAAAGCTGACGGTCGTGGACGCGGACCCTCTTATGCATTGGTGATTTTCATTTCACGGGCGTCCACCGGGCGCCGCGGAACAAAGACAAACAACCGGGAGTCTATTTTGAACGTCGGCGTCAGGGACAGTCAAAATTCGAAGTCGCATTTTGCCCCGTTGGTTTCGGTGATCATTCCGACATTCAACGAAGTTGCGAATGTTTCCAAGATCGCGGCTGCAATCGGGATTGCGCTCAGAGGCAGGGACCATGAGATCGTTTTTGTCGACGACGACTCCTCTGACGGAACAAGAGCTGAAATTGCAAGATTGGCCGCTGCCATCCCGGGAATTCGGCTTGTTCATCGCATCGGCCGGCGCGGGCTGTCCACTGCCGTCACCGAAGGCATGCTCAGCACGACCGCCCCTTTCATGGTCGTGATAGATGCCGACCTCCAACATGACGAGAGCATCATACCGGAGATGCTTTCCTTCCTCGAAACCAACACCGCTGACCTTGTGGTGGGTTCAAGGTATATCGAAGGCGGCGGACTGGGCTCCTGGGACAAACGCCGGGCGCAAATCAGCGCCTTTGCGACATGGCTGGCCAAGACCGTGGCCAAAAGCGATCTCAGTGACCCGATGAGCGGCTTCTTCGCCATAACGAGATCCGCTTTCGATAATTCGGTCAGGGATCTATCAGGTCAAGGCTACAAGATCCTCCTGGATATCTGCGCTTCCTCGAAATCTCCGTTGAGGATCCGGGAGGTCGCTTACCACTTTCGGACCAGGCAGGCCGGCGAGAGCAAGTTGGATGCGTTGGTTACGTGGGAATACCTGATGTTGCTGGTCGACAAACTGGTCGGTCACATCGTTCCGGCGCGATTCATATCCTTTTCCGTGATCGGCGGCCTTGGCGTCTTCGTTCACATGGTCATGTTGTCAGGACTTCTCGCTACAGGCCTCGCCGATTTTGTCGTCGCTCAAGGCGTGGCGACATTCACCGCGATGGTGTTCAATTTCTTTGTGAACAACACGCTGACCTATCGCGACAGACGCCTTCGGGGCGTCAAGGAAGTGGTTCTTGGCCTGTTCAGTTTCATGCTCGTATGCTCCGTGGGCGCCTTCGCAAACGTGGGCATTGCAAACTACCTGTTCGCGAACGATCACTATCGATGGTGGTCGGCAGGTCTGGCCGGCATACTGCTTGGCGCCGTTTGGAACTACGCGGCCACGTCGGTCTTTACCTGGAGAGTAAGAAGGCGCCGGAGCGTCATCACGAACGTCAGCGGCGTGTAGACCAGCAATGGCTGCTCCTCGCCGGCCTGCTCGCGGGCAAGGTTGTTTCACCGCCGCGGCGATGTCCACAGGCGCCGGGCATTCGATTCAGTCAGCGGGCGGTTCGCGATTGCGCCAGGGCTGGTGTGGGGCGCGGCTAGCCGCTACTAGGGCTTTCTGCTTTGCGACCAACATCAGCCACTCGGGACTCCGCTGACGCGCAAAGCCGACATAATGATACATAATGATAATGTGCCTTTAAGCGAGTGGCAGGCTAGCGGCGAATGAGCACTTCCAATGGTGGCACGGGACCCTTCATCGGGTCTCCCGGTAAGATCGGGCCAAAGCGCTCGATTCGAAGCATGTACTGGGCCAACATCGCGCCATCGCTGCCTGAACTTCAGGCGCAAGTCCTCAATTCGCTCGGGCTTGCCATCCAGCAGGACCTCGCCACCGGAATTTGGCATGGCAACTGGCTCCAGCACACGATGGAGCACCTTCCCGAGGACGAGAGCATCCTGTTCCTCGACGTCGATGCCTTCCCCCTGTCCGGCGACATCGTGGAGCACGCCTTTCGCGCCGCCGAACAAGGTGGCATCTTCGGTGTCGCGCACGTCGCAAACCATATCGATCCGACATTCATCTATGCAGGTCCTATGTTCCTGTGCCTGTCCAAGCGGACCTGGAATGCGCTTGGGCAGCCATCGCTCAGGGACGACGACGAGTTCGACGTGGCGGGCCGCCTCACGGCGGTTGCCAGGGACAGGGATGTCAAGGTCGATCTCATTTTTCCAAGTTTTGTCGCCAGGCCGAAGTGGGCCATGCCGAATGGCAATTGCCTCGGGACGGCGACTTTCTATGAAGGCTCCGTCTTCCATCTGTTCGAAAGCCGCGCCCTGACGAACGGTCAGGCGATATTCGCCATGGTCGCGGAGGCCGTCATTCGCCGGGAGCCGATAGATTTCATCAAGCTGCACTGGCGTCTGAACTCTATCGGCAACCAGCTTGCCGATCGTGCCTATGCCAAATGGACAAGGACAAAACACAAGATTGCGCGCCGGGCCAAGTGGTTGGGCCGCGGGTAAAGCCGCTCCGCGGGCGCACCTCGCCGTATCACCCGTCGTCCCCGGCCGATAACGCGACCGGGCTCGCGGTTATTCCTGCGCCCGGTATGGGATGACGACTTTCTCGGTGCCGCGGAAGGTACCGTTTCGGAGCAGCAAGATCGCGCGGGCCGCGTGCTTGTGGATTTTTTCGCCCACGGTGTCTTGCTTGGGCGCCAGGTTGCGTTGCTGGATGAGGGACTCGGGTTTGTCCTCCCTCGAAACCCATTGGGACTGGATGCAGGGAGCGGGCACCATCTGGTACACGGTCAGGCGCACGAAGGTCAAAGTCGCTGGGTCGAACAGCGCGTTGTCGACCGGACTTCTGAGGTGCTTGGTGAGCCTGAGAAGCTTCTTCGCGGCTGATTTTGAAAGAATGTAGGCGGCGGCTCCGTGATGGCGCCCGAACAGGCGGGTAACGGAGTATCCGTGCGCGACCTCGTGGCGCTGTCGATCGATCCTGACCGGGTCCAGGAACGTCTCCAGTTTGACCACATCGGCATCTTTCGGCACCCAGGAAGTGCTTCTCAGGAGCGAACTGGCGTCGTGCCCGAAAACGACGTCGTCCTCGAAAATCGCTCCATACGGTTGGCTGCCATCGGCAATCATGCGCCAGCACAGTTGGTGACTGCGAAAACAGGCTGTCTCAGCCCCGGTCAGCCTTGGGGCCTTGGATATACCGGCGGCGTCAACGGCCGCGATGCGTTCAAAAGCAACACCAATCCTGGCGAACTCGGAAGTTACCTGAACCAGCCGATCCTTCGAGCGGTCAAGATTAATCACCAGGCATCTAATCTGGTCGGCGTTCCCTCTCACGGTCCGGCGAGTTGCCTCAATCCCGTCAGGGCTGTAGCTGACCGAGTGCGACGACATGTTCGTCCTGTTGCTTTCTCCCCCGTATGCCCCCCGGTTGGTTTCACCAAGCCTAAGCCAGTTGCGGCGGCAATGGGCGCCGGAACTGGCTTAGGCCACAACTTTTTCCGCGCCTGTTGCGACTGGCGGCCTACTGCCGGACGTAACAGCGCTTTCTAAGGCCTGGAGCGGGGTCTTCCCCGAACGTGTCGTTGTCGCACTGGACGCCGTCCCGGAACACACCCACGGTGTATTGGCCGCGCGCGCCGTACCTGACCGTCCCCCGGCCATTGAAATCGCAATAGTCGCTCTCGTCGGCGCAGGCGACCCATCCCCTGCGGCGCGGCTCGTAGTTGTCGCCGTCGCCGCCGCCGTCATATCCGCCGCCGCCGCGCATCACGATATAGCAGGCCTTGTGGAGCCCGGGGGCGGGATCGCCGAAAACGCGATTCGAGCATGGCACGGCCGGGCGGTCGAAGGAGCGGGAGGTTGTGTAGCCCTGCGCGCCGAAAACGACTTGCGCCGGGTAGGGCAGGCGGCACGTGCCACCTTCATTCGCGCACCACCGGAGTTGCTGGGCCGAAGCAGTGCCAGGGATCAGGGCGGAAGCGGTAGCCACCAGACCGCCCAGGCATATGGATGTAAACATCATGCGCATCGGGAAGTTTGAGACTGTTGACACGACATTTCCTCCATTCAGCTTTCTGATCTGCATTTTTTAGAGCGGCATTCTTGAATACGCGATGAACAGAGTCTTTTGTGCGGCAGCCGGCATTGGCCCACAAAGCCCGTTCGATTTGCAATAACCCCGCCTCAGGTCGAAAAATACCCCATGTCCGCCCCATTCCCCAGCCTCATCACGCCAAGGCTCGTCCTTCGGGCGCCGGGCGAGCGGGATATCGCGGCATGGTTTGTGCGGGCGACGGATATCGAATCGGCCTCTCTCGCCGGCGATCCCGTTCCCGACCACATAAGCGCCGGCGAGCGGTGGTTGGCCCGTTCGCGCCGGCGGTTCGCCGAGGGCCGGGCGACCCAGTGGTCGATAGACCAGAAAGGCGTCGCGGACGCGATCGGGACGATAACCCTGTCCTTCGAAAGCGATGCCAGGGCGGCAGCGCTGGGCTTCGTGCTGGCGCGGGCGCATTGGGGGCAGGGGCTGGGCAGCGAGGCCGCGCGCGAAGTCCTGCGCTACGCCTTCGAAACCCTGGCGCTCGAGCAGGTGAGGGCCGAGGCGGCGGCGCGCAATCTCGCGTCGCTGCGGATCTTGGCGAAGCTCGGCTTCAACCATGTCGAGAGCTTCATCGACGAGACAGACGGCGGGCGCTGCGAACGCCTTGTGCTCGACGGAGACGCCGCGTCGTCGCTGTTTTGAGGGCAACACGTAAAGTGCTGGCGCTTCGCACATGCGGTCCGTGCGTCCAGTGTCACATGTCCCAACCTCTCCACCGCATCGACAATCAGACGGCGCGCAATTTCCTCTCAACATTGTGTATGGCCTGTACTTCGGACCTTCAGTATCGGTTGCGTATCCGTCAGGTTTCGAACCCACGAGCAGGAAATGATCGAACTGGATATGCGGGCGGTCGCGATCACAATTGCAGCGATGTGCTTTTCGCAACACGCGGCGGTAGCCACCGACCTCGTCGTAATAAAGCAAACCACCTGCGGCGAAATCAGCTATCCCGCGGTGAAATCCCAACTCGAACGCGACGCGGCGCTGGGGCAACCCAAAGCGCTGGATACTCTAGGACTTATTTTCATGCTCGGTTGCGGTGTGTCGCCGGACCGGCAGCTCGCGCAGAGCTATTTTCAAAGTTCCGCCGCAAAGGGCGACGCTCAGGCGGAGCACAATTTGGCCTATACTTATGAAACTGGGATCGGTGCCGAGAAAAACAATACGCTGGCGATTTATTGGTACGGCAAAGCCGCCGAGCAAGGCTTTACGAATTCGGAGATAAATCTTGCCTCGATGTATAAGGACGGCAGGGGCGTCTCAAAGGATTTGACGAAGGCGACCGAACTCTATCGTCGGGCTGCGGCACAGGGGGCAGCGATGGGACAAACTGAGCTGGGTGCCGCCTACGAGAAGGGCCAGGGTATCGGTCAGGACTATGGGCAAGCGATGGCGTGGTACCAAAAGGCGGCTGCCCAGAAGGAGCCGATCGCCATGACAGCGATTGGCAATATGTATGTGCATGGGACCGGCGTCCCCCAAGACCTTCAAGCCGCCCTGCGCTGGTACGGCGCCGCCGCGCAGCTCGGCTACGCAATTGCCGAGGACGACCTGGGGACACTTTACGCGAACGGCAAAGGCGTGGCGCCCGATCTCACGCAGGCCGCGGATTGGTATGCAAAGGCGGCGGCGCACGGATTGCCTATCGCCAATGCCAATCTAGGCGCTCTTTATGCAGCGGGCCGGGGTGTCCGGCAGGATTATCAGCGCGCCGCGGAGTTGTTTGAAGTTGCGGCGGCCGCGGGAGACGCTCAAGGTCAGCATAATCTCGGATATAGTTATCTTACGGGAAAGGGCGTCAAGCAAAGCGATGCGCAAGCGTTCTATTGGTTTGAAAAGGCGGCCAAACAAGGTCACGCTGACGCGCAACACAATCTGGGGCTGATGTATGCCAACGGTCGCGCCGTTCCCGTTGATTATGCCGAGGCCTTTCGCTGGTTGAAGAGCAGCTCCGATCTCGGGAGCGCGACCGCGCTTAACGATCTCGGCATCCTCTATGAAAAGGGACTGGGAGTGCCTCCGGATCGCTCCAAGGCAGTCGATCTATACCGGAAATCGGCTGGTCTCGGGTCTGCCAAGGCCAGGGAAAATCTGCAAAGATTGCTTGGGATGGATCGGAGCGATCTGAAAAGCCAGTTCTGATCTACGCCGCCCTCCCGCCGCTCAGCCTCTCCACCGCATCCACGATCAGGTCGCAGAACTTCTTGTGGTCTAGCTGCATCGCCACCGTGTGGCGGAAGTCCATCTGCTCGCTCGCGGTGCCGCCGAAATGGCGCATGCCGCCCATCTTCTCGAAGTTGCACACCGTCATGCCCTTGGTCCAGCGTCCGGCGGTCTCGACGCGGATGTCGGCCTTCTCGGTGGTGAAGACGCTTGGGTCGATCATGGCCGCCACGCAGCATGCGTCATGGACGGCGGGGTAGGGGATCTGCAGCAGGCCGCCATGCGTGGTGGCTATGAACGCCCAGATGTCGAGGATGAACTTGGCGATCGGGCCGCCCACCGCGCGCACCCTGTCCTGCAGTTCCGGCGTGGCCAGGGCTTGGTGCGTCAGGTCTAGCCCCACCATGGTCACGTCCCAGCCGGCGCGGAACACCACGTCGGCGGCCTCCGGGTCGCCATATAAGTTGAACTCCGCCGCCGGCGTGATGTTGCCGCGCGTGAAGCTGCCGCCCATCGCGACGACCTTCTTCACCCGCTTCACGATGCGCGGGTCCTTGCGCGCGGCCAAGGCGATGTTGGTGTAGGGGCCGACCGGCACCAGCGTGACGGTCTTCGGCTCATGCGCCATCACCGTGTCGATGATGAAGTCGACGGCGTGCCGCTTGTCGAGCTCGAAGGAGGCTGGCGGCAGCTCGGGGCCGTCCAGCCCGGTCTCGCCATGGATCTCGACGGCCAGCACCTGGTCGATGATCAGCGGGCCGGGCGAGCCCTTCACCACCGGCACCTTGATGCCATAGGCGGTGCAGACCGAAAGCGCGTTGCGCGTGGTGTTCTCGACATTGTGGTTGCCCGAGACCGTGGTGATGCCGAGCAGGTCGATCTTCGGGTTGCCGGCCGCGAGCAGGATGGCGATGGCATCGTCGTGGCCGGGATCGCAGTCGAGGATGATCTTTTCCATCGTGTCGCCTTTCTTGTCGGTCCGCTCCGCCGCGATTACAGACTGGCGCGTCCGGCAGCGTCAAGGTTTCTCGTTCGGGGTTCGAGGGCTATGGGAGCGTCGCTTGGCCGGCACAGCGGCGATCATCCGTCGCCTGTTGGTGAAAGATCCATTCCGATGCCTGTGCACCCTGGCGGGTGCCGTTGCGGCGCCATCGTTGGCGCTGGATGAAACCGGTGCCGCGAGGCTTGGTCAGCCTGCCGGGTGGGGACTTCGCTAGAAGATGCCGGGGATCATCCTGTATATGACCCGGCCCAGATATTCCCGATACTCGGGCGTCAAGGCCAGGATCGCTTCCTCGCGCAAAATGCGATGGACCTGAAACAGCGTGATGATCGCATATACTGCAAAGTTGTAGACCGAGAAACTCGACAGCAGGAACAGGATGTGGCCCGCCAGG
>NZ_JANINM010000451.1:0-423 GCF_024509055.1 Mesorhizobium sp.
AATTGGTTATGTCTGTGCATGGATAGCTCCTTGAGTTATGTCTTACGATATATCTTAATTAGGCTGCGTCACTCAGGGAGTCAAGATATATCTTACGATGTATCGAAAAACAGGCAAGGAAGGCGGCGACCCGTGGGGGAGACTACCGGTCTTGCGTCGCGCTCTTGCGCGCCTTGCGGTACTCCCGCACCACAAGGTCCGTCAGTTCCTGGACGGAAGTCTCAGAGGTGGGCTTGTCGAAAACGATCGTTCCGCCCTCGATGAGATTGATCCTGTCGCACACGTCGAATATCTGGGCGTAGTTGTGCGCAATGATCATGATACCCATGTCGCCCTGCTCCTTCAGTTGCTGGATGAGGTCGAGGATGAGTGCCGATTCCTTCGCGCCCATTGCCGCCGTCGGTTCGTCGAGCAGCAGTATCT
>NZ_JANINM010000451.1:505-14821 GCF_024509055.1 Mesorhizobium sp.
CGCTGGCCGCCCGACAGCCGGGAAACCTCGGCGTCCACCGAGGGAATGTTGACGCCCATGCGGTCCAGTTGCGCGAGCGCCGCGCGTCGCATGCTCTTGTCATCGAGGATGCCAAGAGGACCGCCGAACACAGCCTCGCGCTGCAGGAACATGTTGCGGTAGACGTTCAGTTCGTTGATCAAGGCGAGATCCTGGTACACCGCCTCGATGCCTAGACTTCGCGCATGCGTAACGGAGCCGAGCGACACGGGCTTGCCGCCGAGATACAACTGTCCGCTCGTCGGCTTGAGGAAGCCCGTGAATATCTTCATCAGCGTGGACTTGCCGGCGCCGTTGTCACCCAGCAGCCCCAGCACCTGCCCTCGGGTCAGCCGGAGATTGACGTCGCGCAGCGCCGTAACCTGACCGAAGCGCTTTGCAATGTGTTCGGCCCGGAGCAGTTCGTCGGAAGCCGTCTCTTGTTCCATCATCCGCTTCCCTGGTCGCGCAGCCGGCTGAGATGGATGTTGACGGCCATCGTCACCAGGATCGCTGCGCCGAGGATCATGTCGAAGGTGAAGGCGCTGACGCCAAGCAGCGTGAAGCCGTCCTTGAGGATCGCCAGCACGAGGGCGCCGAGGAAGGCGCCGACGGTGGTGCCCAGCCCGCCGGTCAGCAATGTGCCACCGATGACGGCCGAGGCGATCGCCGCGAACATGATCTCGCTGCCGCCAGCAAGCGGGTCGATCGAGCCAATCCGGAAGGCGTCCAGCATCCCGGCAAAGCCGCCGAGCGTGCTGCAGAGAATGAAGTTGCCGGTCTTGATGCGGCGAACCTTGATGCCGACTTCGGCGGCGCCCGTCGGGTTGCCGCCGGTAGCCACGGTGTGAAGGCCCCAACGGGTCTTCATCAACACGAATTGCAAACCGATCGCGATTGCCACCGCCCAGGCCAGTTCCGCCCAGGCGTTGGCGCCGAAAATCTGGGTAAAGAGTTCGCCGGCCTGCGGCTGCACCGGGAAGCCACCCGAAATGGTCAGAGTGAAACCGTTGATCAGAAACAGCATGCCGAGCGTAGTGACGAAAGAAGGCAACCGCAGAATCGTCGTCACAAAACCGTTGATTGCGCCTACCGTCGCGGCCGCTGCGAGCCCCGCGATCACGGCTAGCCATGGCGGCGCGCCGCCATCCGCTGCGAAGTACATCACGAAGGGAGCGAGCGCGTAGACCATGCCCACCGACAGGTCGAGTTCTCCGCAGACCAGAACCATCACCTCGCCCGCGGCGATGATGGCGGTGGTAGCCGTGAACTGGACGAGATTCTCAAGGTTCGGCTGCGAAAGGAAGGCTGAACTGGAGTACTGGAAATAGACGATCAGCAACAGGCCGGCGATGACGATGCTCGCCTCGCGATAGCGGAACACGATAGCTGCAATCCTGCTCCAGGCGCTGCGAGACCGGGACGTCCGTCCCGTCGCTGCTGCGCCTGGGAGGCGGCCCTCGTTGGCCGTGGAATGCCCGGCCACGTCGGCTATGTGGGTGTCTTCATCCACCGATCGCGCCTGAGCGTTCGACCAGCGCCTGCTTGCTCGCATTGCCCTCGTAGCGACTTTGCGTCTTCAGGTAAGGCTGGACGCCGTCCTTGGTGACGAATTTGAGGCCGGTGTTGATCTCGGCGGGGCCGGTCAGGCCACCCGACATCTGGAACAGAAACATCTCCATCACCGTATAGAAGCCCTGCAGATAGGGCTGTTGGTCGATGGTGAAATCGAGGTGATCCTTGGCGATGGCATCGAGCGTCTCGGGCAGCAGATCGAAGCCGCCGGCCCGAACGCCGTTGGCGTGCAGACCGTATTTCTCCATGGTCTTGCCGACCGCCATGGTGCTGCCGGCGTCGACAGCGAAAATGCCCTTCAGGTCCTTGTGGCCGACATAATAGGCATCGACACGCGAAACCTCCTCGTTGACCGTCGGTCCGCTGGCGATCTGGGTGAAAGTGATCTTCTTGCCCGACGCCTTGATCGCGTCGGCGGCGCCGTCGAGACGCGGTTGGATATTGAGCTGGCCGGGCGTGGCGATGAAGCCCACCACGTCCCCCTCGTCCACCAGGCTTACGATGCGCTCTCCGAGCGCCTTGCCGGCAAGGTATAAATCCTGGCCGACATAGGCCAGCCGGGCGTTGCCTTTGGCGTCGGCGTTATAGGCGAAGACCGGAATACCGGCCGCAAGCGCCTTTTTCACCGGCTCGTTGAACGCGTGCTCGTCGACCAGGCAGACGGCGATACCGTCGACCCCGGCGGCAATGGCCGCGTTCATGGCATTGACCATCTCCGAGGCGACGGATTTCTGCGACCCCGTCCATTGGTAGGAGCAACCGAGCAGCGCGCAGGCATCGGCAATGCCATACTGGGTCGGCACGAAGAACGGGTTCGTGGTGACATGGTTGACGAAGACGAACTTCCACTGCTTGTGCTTGGGAAAGTCGCCGTCGGCGGCCTATGCCGCCACGAAGGCCGGCAAAGTGCCTAATGCCGCCAGCGAAGCGACGCCACCTGCGCCGAGCGCCAGCCGCAGCATCGTCCGCCTTGTGGCCGCAAGGCCCTGCCCGCGATTGCTGTTTTCATGATCCGTGATCATGGTTGATCTCCCTATGTTCCGATAAGCCGCCATGCATCCTTGATGGGCGGGACGGTCGGCGATGCTTGATGAAGGAGGCCTCCGAGGCCTTGCATCTGGAACTAGGGCTTTGCACAGGCTCCTGTAGGTGGCTGTGCCGCGATGACTTATTTTTGAACGCGAACGGTTTCGGGCAAATTGCTGAACGGCTGAGTCCTTGATCTGGCGGGCGTCAAGCCCGTTACCAGTGGCCCTTGCGCCGGTTCCAGGCGTAGAGCAGGTCGGCGAAACGGTCATAGCCAAAGCGCGTCAGCGGCAGCGTGACAGGATTGCCGAACAGGGTCGCCAGCCACCCCTCGCCCGGCGTCAGCCGCCAGACCGCGACCGCGACGTCGGCGCCAGCCAGCAGCCGACCTTCGCCATCGATCGCATGCAGCCGGCGCCGGATATCCTCCAGCGAGGCGCCGAAGGCCGAAAGCGCCTCCGGTTCGAAATTGACGTCGCGGAATTCGACACGGCCCGCCTTGACCGCTTCGATCAGCCGCCGCTTCTGGCGGTTGATGCCGGCGTCGCAGACCGGACAGCGCGTGTTGTACCAGACGGTGAGCGGCGGCTCGGGCATGGCGCAACTATCGGCGACCGCGCGCGGCACCGCAATGTGACCGATCGACCAAGCCGGCCTTGGCGCCTCATCCGAGCGAGCTGATGATCTCGCGATAGGCGAATTCCGGGAACGCCTTCATCGTCCGCGTCTTGACATTGCCGCCCGACGACAACAGCAGCGCGAAGCGGGCGAGCACGGCATCGTCCGGAGCTTCGACGATGGCGACCATGTCGCATTCGCCCATGGTGAGATAAAACGACTTGAACGAGCCGCCCATTTCCCCCAGCAGCTTCTTGGCGGCATCGAGCCGTTTCGGCGACTCCCGCACATTCCTGGCGCCCAGTTCGGTCCAGTTGATAAGCACGATGTAGGTTGTCATGGCACACCTCCCACCGGGAGCCACGGAGCGCGACGCCTGGCCGCTGCGACCGGCGCCGGGGCGGGCATCCGGCTTGTCGCCCACAAATGCATCCGACCGTGAAATTATCCTCCTGTCGGGCGAACCCGGCAAGGCGGCATGAGGTGGTAGGAAACGCAAAAAAGGGCGCCGGAGGCGCCCTTTGGATCTTGGCTTGCGTTCCGCTTAGCTGTCGAGGAAGCTTCTGAGCTTGCGCGACCTGCTCGGATGCTTGAGCTTGCGCAGCGCCTTGGCCTCGATCTGGCGGATGCGCTCGCGGGTGACCGAGAACTGCTGGCCGACTTCCTCCAGCGTGTGGTCGGTGTTCATGCCGATGCCGAAGCGCATTCTGAGAACGCGCTCCTCGCGCGGCGTCAGCGAGGCGAGCACGCGCGTGGTCGTCTCGCGCAGATTGGCCTGGATCGCGGCGTCGATCGGCAGGATCGCCATCTTGTCCTCGATGAAGTCGCCCAGATGCGAATCCTCCTCGTCACCCACGGGGGTTTCGAGCGAGATCGGCTCCTTGGCGATCTTCAGCACCTTGCGCACTTTTTCCAGCGGCATGGCGAGCTTCTCGGCCAGTTCCTCCGGCGTCGGCTCGCGGCCGATCTCGTGCAGCATCTGGCGCGAGGTGCGCACGATCTTGTTGATCGTCTCGATCATGTGCACCTGCCGAATCCACCACGTGGCGTAGGTCGAGAACTTGTAGCCGCGACGGTATTCGAATTTGTCGACCGCCTTCATCAGGCCGATATTGCCTTCCTGGATCAGGTCCAGGAACTGCAGGCCACGGTTGGTGTATTTCTTGGCGATGGAGATGACCAGGCGAAGGTTCGCCTCGACCATTTCCTTCTTGGCGATCGCGGCCTCACGTTCGCCCTTCTGCACCTGGTTCACGATCTTGCGGAATTCCAGGATCGAGATCGCCGTCTCGGTGGCGAGGCTCTGGATCTCGGCCCGCAGATCCTTGATCGCGTCCTTCTCGTTCTTGGTGAACTCCTTCCAGCCGCGCGACGTCAGGTTGGCGATGGAACGTGTCCAGTTGGGGTCGAGCTCCGAACCCTGATATTCCCTGAGGAACTCCTCGCGGCGCACGCCATAGCTTTCGGCGAGACGCAGCAGCTTGCCCTCGTTCTGCACCAGGCGCTTGTTGATGTCATAGAGCTGCTCGACCAGCGCTTCGATGCGCGCCGTGTTGAGCGACAGCGACTTCACCGCCTTGATCAGCTGGTCCTTGAGCTCCTTCAAGCGGCGATCCTGGCTGGGCGAGAGCGTACCGGCGGCGGCCAGGCGGTTCTCGACCTGCTGGTCCTGCAGCTTGCGAAGCTTCTTGTAGGTGTCGGCGATGACGTCGAGCGTCTCCATCACCTGCGGGCGCAGTTCCGCTTCCATCGCGGCGAGCGACAGGCTGGCTTCGTCCTCGTCGTCTTCCTCTTCCTCAAGCCCGCGGGTGTCGCCGCCGACATTGGTGATGTCGTCCTCTTCGTCGCGCGCGGCGGCGCCACGGCGCGGCTTTTCATCGGGCTTGGGCGCTTCCTCGACGCGCTCGACCACCGGTGCCTGCTTGGCCTCCGGGCCGGCATAGGTTGCTTCGAGGTCGATGATCTCGCGCAGCAGGATCTTCGATTCGTTGAGCTCGTCGCGCCAGATGATGATCGCCTGGAAGGTCAGCGGGCTTTCGCACAGGCCCGCGATCATCGTTTCGCGGCCGGCCTCGATGCGCTTGGCGATGGCGATTTCGCCCTCGCGCGACAGAAGCTCGACCGAGCCCATCTCGCGCAGATACATGCGCACCGGATCGTCGGTGCGGTCGGTCGGCTCTTTTTTGGTGGTCGTAGCGGCGACGGCGGTGCCGGTCTGCTCGGCAAGCTCGTTGGCGTCTTCCTCGGCATCGGCGCCGGCATCGGCGGCCTCGGCCTCCTCGCCCTGCTCGTCGTCCTCGACGACGTTGATGCCCATGTCGGACAGCATGGCCATGGTGTCCTCGATCTGCTCGGAGGTCACCTCCTCCGACGGCAGCACCGAGTTCAGCTCGTCCATGGTCACATAGCCGCGCTTCTTGGCGGCCTTGATCATCTTCTTGACAGCATCATCGGAAAGGTCGAGCAGAGGCCCATCGGTGGCGCCTTCGCGTTCGGTCTCGACCTCTTCCTTTTCCTTTGTCGCCATTCTTTGTCGTCTCCAAGCGGCTCTATTTCGAGGCCGCGTAAGCTGCCAAACCGGTCATACCGGATGCGTTCGCACCAGAACGCTTTTCACCGGGCCAGTAACCGCATCTCTCGTTAAGTCCAGATTAACCCTGATATCTGTGGCAAGCACTTTGCCTGTCCAGTGTCACCGGTACCTCACATCGCCCAAATTTCCCGTCGACGCCGGGGCACGGTTAACGTTTCGAATCGTTCTGATTCCGCCAATCTGCCAGAAGGTCAAGCGCCTCTGGCATGATTCGCATGAAAAAAGCGAATCAATTACCCGACTTAGAGGCGTCGATTCGACGCGCTGCGCATTTCCACTTCATTTCCGGGGAAGGTTGGAGCCTAAACGCGCCCCGCCCTGCCCGACGAAACGCCGAACCCTTCGATCAGCGCCTCGGTTGCCTGCACATCGTTGAATTGCGCTTGTATCTCGACGAGATGCCGGAAGTTTTCGTCCGAAGGGTCCGCATCGAGCGCCGCCTGCGCCTGTTTCAGTTCCCTATGTAAGGTGCGCGCGCTGCGCTGCAAGTGCAGTGCCTGGTTGAAGGCGTCGCGTGCATCGTCCAGCCCGGCGGTTTCGAGCGCCGGCCATTGCCGCGCGCGCTTGATCAGCGCCACGGCGCGCTCCCACACGTCGACGCATCCGGCGCGCCCGATCGTGGCGATGACCGCGTCGCGGTCGTCGGCCGCGTCATGCGCCATCGCGTCGAGGATGGCCGCGTGCAGCCGCCGCAAATCGGTGTTGGCGAGGTCGAGGAATTCGACATGGGCGAAATTCTCGTCGATCAGCGGCGGATGGTTGACCAGCGCCACGATGATCGTCGCCTCGCGCACCGACATTGCTTCCACGGTCCGCTTGACCAATGCCGAGCGACCAAGGCTTTCGGTGATCGCAGCCCGTCCGCCAGCGGCGGCGCCTTTCGCAAATTGTCCGCCTGGCGGTGGCGTTTTACCCTGGAACCGCTCGCCTGGCCGCCCGCCCTGGTTTCCCTGCCGAGCGGCGCGCTGCGAGCCAAAGAAGCTTAGTTCCCGCTCCCGCATTGCCTGCTGATAGTGGTAGCGCGTGCTTTCGTCGCGGATGCGGCCGGTGATCTCGCGCAGCCTCTTTCCGAGTTCGGAGCGACGCTCCGGCGTGTCGAAGACACCACCCGCCGTCTCACGCATCCACAGGAGTTCGTCAAGCGGCCGAGCCTCCGCCAGCACCGCGCGAAAAGCATCCGGCCCTTCTGCCTTGACCAGATCGTCGGGATCCTTGCCCTCGGGCAGCAGAGCAAAACGGGCTGAGCGGCCGGCCTGCACCGAGGGCAGCGCCAAATCTGCGGCGCGCCAGGCAGCCTTCAGCCCAGCCTGATCGCCGTCGAAGCACAGCACCGGTTCGGGCGCCATGCGCCACAAAAGTTCGAGCTGGTTTTCGGTGAGCGCGGTGCCGAGTGGCGCCACGGCATTCTCGAAGCCGGCCTGCGCCAGCGCGATCACGTCCATATAGCCTTCGACCGCGATCACCGTGCCGCCCTTGGCCACCGCCTTGCGGGCGCGGGCGAAGTTGTAGAGCACATTGCCCTTGTGGAAGAGCTCGGTCTCGGGCGAGTTCATGTATTTGGCCAGGGCATCCGGCGCCAGCGCCCGCCCGCCGAAGGCGATGATCTTGCCGCGCGAATCCGGGATCGGGAACATGATGCGGTCGCGGAACCAGTCGTAAGAGACGGGAATATCGTCGCCATGCCGCACCAGCCCGCAAGCCTCGATGTCAGCCTTCGGCACGCCCCTGGCGGCGAGATGTTCCTTGAGCGCATTGCGGCTGTCCGGCGCATAACCCAGGCGGAACGACTGCTGCGTCGCCGACGTCAGGCCGCGCTCGCGCAGATAGGCCCGCGCCTTCGCCCCCTCGGGTCCTTGCAGCCGCTCCTGGAAGAAAGCCGTCGCCATCTCCATGACGTCGGTCAGGCTGGCGCGTTCCTTCTCGCGCCGCTCCTGTGCTTCGTCGCGCACCGGCATCGGCACGCCGGCCATCTCGGCGATCTTCTCGACCGCCTCGGGAAAGCTCATGCCGTCGAGCTCGGTCAGGAACTTGAAATGGTCGCCGGAGACCGAGCAACCGAAGCAGTGATAGCGGCCTTTCTTGTCCTCGCAGTGGAAGGACGGGCTCTTTTCGCCATGGAACGGGCAGCAGGCCCAGTAATCGCCGCGCGAGGCGTTCGTCTTCTTCCTGTCCCATGCGACGCGCTGACCGATCACCGATGAAATCGGCACGCGGTCGCGTATCTCGTCGAGGAAGGCGGGTGGAAAGCGCATCGGGAACTCGTTTGCCCTCCATATAAACAAGCCGCCTAGGCGCGACGACTCCATAAAACCATCGTACCCGCTTTTCACAGACAAAAAGAGGCGGCCCCTGATACCGCGGAGCCGCCTTCCCTAAGGTTGGACTGGCGCGGGCTCAGCGCGCCGCGATCGCGCCAAAGATGATGCCAGAAACGATGCCGACCAGCACATAGTCGTTGCCGACGCGGATCCATTCCTGGCCGGGGCCGGGACGCCGCAGGCCATGCCGATGCCAGTCGCGGACCGCCCGGTGGCGCTTCCAGTTGGAGTATTTCTGGCCGTTGCGCCAATGGCCGCGCCTTTCCATTTTCTTCTTCCTGAGATCGACGTCCTTGCTGGGCTTCTGCCAGTCGACCTGGGTGTAATTCGATTGCGGTGCGCTCGGCTGATTGAGCGGCGCGGCCTGGCCCGAAAAGGCCGAGGCGGCCAGCATCGATGCAGTCACGGCGGAAAGTATGAGACGCTTCATGTCGGTACTCCTTGGTTGTCGATGGGCGGAGGAGTAACCGCCGGCGGATGAACCGAAACTGAACACTAGAATTACAATTCTGTAACGATTTCCAATGCTTGTACGGGATGGCTCAACATGCTTTCAGGTCGGGCCTGGCCACTCCGCGCTGGTGGCGGGATGCCGTGGACCGACTGACCCGCGAGAGCGCTTGCAACCAATCCGCCTTCCATTCATTTCCGACACACGACGTCGAGCGCAGGCGATCATCTCATCGAAAAAATCTATTATCCGGCTAATGTTGTTTGGTGTATTTGCTCGCCTCGATATGACTGAGATTCGTACCCACCTTCGTGCCGCCAAAGGCGCCCTCCGAGGCCCGAGATGAGTGGCTCCGTCGTCCTGCTGCACCTTGCCGGCGCGGTGGCGCTGATGCTGTTTGCCACGCGCATGGTGAAGACCGGCGTCGAGCGCGCTTATGGCGACGTGCTGCGCCACAGGCTGCGCGCCACCATGCGCAATCCGCTGATGGCAGTGCTGGCCGGCTGCGGCCTGGCGGTCGCGTTGCAGAGTTCCACCGCCGTCACGCTGCTCGTCGGCTCCTTCGCCGGTTCCGGCATCGTCTCGGGCGCGGCAGGCCAGCTCGCGGTTCGCGGCGCGGAGATCGGCTCGGCGCTGGTCGCCAAGCTGCTCACATTCGATCTGTCGCTGCTCGTCCCGCTATGTCTGGTCGCGGGGACGATCATGTTCATGGCCACAGAGCGGCGCGACTGGCGCCAGTCAGGCCGCATCCTGGTCGGCATCGGTCTGCTGATCCTGTCTCTCGAAATGATCGGCCAGGCATCCGAACCGCTGCGCGACAGCCAGCTCATGCCGGTCATTATCAACTACTTCTCCGGCGATGCGATAAGCACCTATTTGCTGGCGGCGCTGATCACCTGGCTGTTCCAGTCCAGCATCGCCGCGGTCCTGCTCATGGCAACGCTGGCCGGCCGCGGCGTGATCACGCCAGAGCTTGGCGTCGTCCTCATCCTGGGCGTCAATCTGGGCTCGTCGATCATCGCCCCGATGCTGACCCGCTCGGCGCCGCCTGAGGTACGCGTCGTGCCGATCGGCAATCTTCTGATGCGCGGACTTGGCTCGCTTGTCATGCTGATCCTGTTCATGATTTTCCGGCCGCATGTCGGGTTCCTGGGCGCAACGGCATCGGACCAGATCGTCAACGCGCATATCCTGTTCAACGTCATCATCCTGCTGGCCGGCCTCCCACTTGCGGGCCTGGTCTATCGCGCCTCCGAGAAGATCGTTGCTCTCGGCGCCAAGCCGGCGCCGACCGCCACGCTCGACGTCGTCGAGCTTTCCGCGCTCAACGAAAGCGCGCTGGATGTGCCGGGCCAGGCGCTGGCCAACGCGACCCGTGAGGTGGTGCGCGTCTGCGAGACGGTCGAGATCATGCTCAAGCGCATCATCGAGCTCTATGAGAGCGCGGACGCCGGTAAGATCAAGGCATTGGCCGCCCTTGACGACCGCGTGGACAAAAAGCACGCGGCGATCAAACTTTACCTCGCCAAGGTCACCCGCAATCCGCTGACGGAGGACGAGGCATTGCGCTGCCAGGAGTTGATCGGCGCCTGCGTCAAGCTGGAGCAGGTCGGCGACATCATCGTGCGCAACATGCTGGCGCATGTGAAGAAGAAACTCGAGCGCGGGCTGGCGTTCACGCCCGAGGGCTGGCATGAGCTTTGCGCCTTCCACGCTTCGGTGCTCGCCAATGCGCGGCTCGCCTTCAACGTTCTGGTTTCTCGCGATCCCGAGACTGCCCGCCAGTTGGTGCTGGAGAAGGATCTCTTGCGCGAACGCGAGAAGGAGACCAGCACCAGCCATTTCGAGCGGCTGCGCGACGGCACCGCCAAAAGCGTCGAGACGAGTTCGATCCATCTCGACACCATCCGCGACCTAAAGCAGATCAATTCGCTGCTGGCGTCGATCGCCTACCCCGTGCTCGAGGAGCGCGGACTGCTTGGCGGCTCGCGATTGAAGGCAAGTTAGTCCTCGATCAGGCGGACACCATCGCTACCCAGCCGAAAAATTAGTCTTTGCTCATCCTCGGCTCCGTCGGATAAGAATCTATCGAGGACCTATTGGGAGGATGATCGGTCGATGGACACCCATTCGCGCAGCTTCGCCAAGGCGCTTTCCTGGCGCGCTACCGGCACTGTCGACACCATGATCATCTCGCTTGTGGTGACTGGAAGCATCAAGCTCGCGGCCACAATCGGCCTGACCGAAGTCGTCACCAAATCGCTGCTCTACTACCTGCACGAGCGGGCTTGGCTGAAGATCCCTTACGGCCGCCGGACAACCGCATAACCGTCGCAAATCGGTTGGCCTGGACCGGCCCGCTCAAGAAAAGCTAAAGCGGCATCGACAATTTCTGCATTGCCGGCCGAGGCAAGGCGTGGTTTGAGGCGTTGCATTCGTCTCAAGATTTATTGCCATGCTGCCGCTGATTGCCCTTTTCATTGCCGCCTTCGCCTTCGGCACGACTGAATTCGTCATCGCCGGCGTGTTGCCTGAGGTGGCGCAAGGGCTTGGCGTTTCGGTACCGACTGCCGGCTATCTTGTCTCCGGCTATGCCTGCGGCATCGCCATCGGCGGCCCATTGCTTGCGCTCGCCACCGCCAGGGTGTCGCGAAAGGCATTGCTGGTCGGACTGACGATTGCCTTCACCCTCGGTCAGGTGGCCTGCGCTCTGGCGCCTGATTTCAGTTCGATGCTGCTGTTGCGCATCGCGACCGCGGTTGCGCATGGCGCTTATTTCGGCGTCGCCATGGTGGTTGCCGTCAGCCTAGTGCGCGAGGACCAGCGCGGTCGGGCGGTGGCTGTGATCTTGTCGGGGCTTACGGTCTCCAACGTCATCGGTGTGCCGGCCGGCACCGCCATCGGCGGTCTATGGGGTTGGCGCGCGACCTTCTGGGTGATGGGCGCATTGGGTTTCGTCGCGATCATCGCCATGCTTGCGCTGTTGCCGCGCACGGCCGGCGCCGCGAACCGGCCCGCCGGCCTTGCGCGTGAAGTCCGCGTGCTCGGGCGCCAGCAGGTCTGGACTTCGTTGATCCTCATGCTGATGTTGATGATCGGCCAGTTCGGCCTCTTCACCTACATCACGCCGACACTGCTCGAAGTCACCGGCCTGAGCGAGAACATGATCCCCTGGGTACTGCTGCTCAACGGCGTCGGCGCCACGATCGGCGTTCTGGTCGGCGGCAAGCTTGCCGACTGGAAGCTGATGCCGTCGCTGATCACCATGCTCTTCCTGCAGGCCGTCATGTTGGCTGTGATCTATGCCGTCAGCCCCTACCCGGTGCCGATGATCGCGGCGATCGTTATCTGGGGCGGCCTCAACTTCGCCATTGGCGCGCCGATCCAGACCCGCATCCTGGCATGGACGGCGGATGCCTCGAACCTCGCCTCTTCGCTCATTCCGTCTGGCTTCAATGTCGGCATCGCGCTCGCAGCCTCGCTGGGTGCCGCCATGCTCAATGCCGGCTATGGCTACCGCAGCCTGCCCGTCGCCGGCGCTTTAGCCATGCTGGTGGCGACAGCAGTTGCCATTGCCTCGCAGCTTTGGGAGTCCCGCAGCCGCGCGACGCCACCGCTGCCGGCGGCAGCGGAGTAAGTCGCCCAACTCTTTTTTCGACGCTCGCATCAGACAGCAGCAGCCCGTGATCCGGAGCCGGCGGCGAGGATCGATACCAGGCTACGCAGGCCCTCCTCCAGCCTTTCGCGGCTGGAGGCAGCCCCCAGTGCGAGTCGCACGCCGTTGGCTGTGCCGGGCTCTACCGAAAACTCTTCCGCGGGGCTGAGCGCCAGTCCGCGACGTCGGGCGAGCTCGGCCAGATCCAGCGAGCGCAACGGCCCCTTGAGCGGATACCAGAGATGCAGGCTCGTCTGCGTCGTCGCAAAATCGCCGGGCAGGATCTTGCGCGCGATATCCTGCCTCGCCGCGGCTTCGGCACGCACCGCCACGGCGATCTCGCCGGCAAGGCCGCTTCGCACCCATTCGCAGGCGAGGCCGGTCATCAGCGGCGGCGCCATCATCGTCGTGCCGCGTATTGCCAAGGCGATCCGTTCGAGAGTGCCTGCATCGGGCGCCGCCAGAAATGCGGTGCGCAGGAATGGCGAGATGCATTTCGCCATCGTCGCGACATGGATGGTCCGATCAGGAGCAAGGCCGAGAAAAGCCGGCGGCGGCGCCGTCAGCAACGGACTGTAGGGATCGTCCTCGACGATCGTGAGCTTGAGCCTGTCCGCCATCCGCGCGAGATCCCGGCGCCTACCCTCCGGCATGGTGAGCGCGGTCGGGTTGTGGAGGGTTGGGTTGAGGTAAAGGACGCGAGCATCACGCCGTCGCGCCGCCTCCTCCAGATGGTCCGGCCGCATGCCGTCAGCATCGCTGCCGACGCCGGCCAGTTTCCGACCGGTGGATGCGGCAAGCGCGATCAGGCCGGGATAGGTCAGCGCATCGGTCAGGACCGTATCGCCCTCTTTGGTTTGCGACAGGAGAACGGCCGTGAGCAGCGCCTGCGCGCCGGAGCCGACAGCCACGCGCTCGACCGGCAGCCTGTCGCGTCGCGCGGCAAGCCATGACGAGCCGGCGGCGCGTTCCGCGGGCGAGCCCGGGCCGGGATGGTAGGAGAGCAGCGCTTCCGCGCTCGAGCGCTTGAGCAACCCTTCGATGCCGCTCCGGATCAGGGCCGGCAGGCTGAAGCCTGAAGGCGCCGGCGGGATGTTCATGCCCAGATCGAGGATAGGTTCTTCCGGCTCGCCTGGCGTGACGAAGGTGCCGCGGCCGGCCGTGGCATCGATGAGGTTCCTGCGCCGTGCTTCGGTGAAGGCACGGGTGACCGTGGTCAGGTCGACGCCGAGGAAGCGGGCCAGGTCCCGCTGCGGCGGCAGCCTGTCGCCCGGCTGCAGCCGGCCACTCGACCGCGCCGCCGAAAGCGCGTCGGCGATCTTGAGATAGATCGGCCGCGGCCCCTCCTCCAACGCGGAAAGCCAGCCGAGGTCGATTTCGCCGGTCACGCTGCTTTGCTCCATATCCATACATTTTGTCGCATTGTATGCATACATTAAAGATACTAGTCTGTATGCGTGACCTCAAGGCCGGATCGAATGCCACGCGAGGTCCTGGAGCGACTACCATGCAAGACCATGCGCACTATCCTCATCTCGATCCGTTGCGGGTCGGAATCCGGGGCCGCTGCCCGCGTTGCGGAGAGGGCCGGTTGTTCGACGGCTTCCTCAAGCTGGCGCCAAGATGCGAGGTCTGCGGTCTCGACTATTCTTTCGCCGACCCCGCGGACGGTCCCGCCTTCTTCGTCATCTGTTTTGCCTGCGTCCCTTCCGTGCTGTTCGCCGTCTGGGCGCAGGTGACCTTCGAGCCGTCGATGTGGTTCCACATCTTCGTGTCGATACCCGTGGTTCTCGCCACCTGCATCCCGCCGCTGCGGCCGCTCAAGGGCTGGCTCGTGGCAAGCCAGTATTATTACAAGGCCGAAGAAGGACGATTGGCGAGGCCCGGCGAATAGGCGCGCTGGCCTTCTTGAGCATGATCCCGAAAAGTGGGAACCGGTCTTCGGAAAAGATCATGCTGTAACAAGAGGATAGAGCGCGATGACGATTCAAGGAAAAGTCATCCCGCTCTAGGACCAATCGACATTCAGGATTCAAATTTGGATTGATGCATGATTCATAGG
>NZ_JANINM010000452.1 GCF_024509055.1 Mesorhizobium sp.
TCGTGCTCAAGCGCGGCGCCAAGGGCTGCATCGTCTATGACGGCCCGATCAGCGACGATCTGGAGGACGGCATCGTCGGCAAGGGCTTTCCGATCGAGATCTACAACGTGCTCGGCGCCGGTGACGCCTTCATGTCGGGCTTCCTGCGCGGCTGGCTCGGCGGCGAGAGCTTCGCCACCGCCGCGACCTGGGCCAATGCCTGCGGCGCGTTCGCCGTGTCGCGCCTGCTCTGCGCGCCGGAGTACCCGACCTTCGAGGAAATGCAATTCTTCCTCAAGCACGGCAGCAAGCATCTCGCGCTGCGCAAGGACGAAGCGATCAACCACATCCATTGGGCGACCACGCGCCGGCGCGACATTCCCTCGCTGATGGCTTTGGCCTGCGACCATCGCGTCCAGCTGGAGGATGTCGCGGCCAGGGTCGGCGCCGACGCTTCGCGCATTCCGGACTTCAAGGTGCTGACCGTCAAGGCGGCGGCCAAGGTCGCGGCCGGCCGTGACGGCTACGGCATGCTGATCGACGAGAAATACGGCCGCGATGCGATGTTCGAATTCGCCCGTCATCCCTTCGCCTGGCTCGGTCGCCCGGTTGAACTGCCAGGCTCGCGCCCGCTGCGTTTCGAATTCTCGCAGGACATCGGCTCGCAACTGATCGACTGGCCGGTCGACCACTGCATCAAATGCCTGTGCTTCTATCATCCCGACGATCCGGAAGCCTTGAAGACCGAGCAGCGGCAGAAGCTGCGAGCCCTGTTCGAAGCCGCGCGAAAGGTTGGCAGGGAGCTTCTCGTCGAGATCATCGCCGGCAAGCACGGCAAGCTCGACGACACCACCATTCCGCGCGCGCTGGAGGAGCTCTATGCGCTGGGCATCAAGCCCGATTGGTGGAAGCTGGAGCCGCAGGCTTCGGCCGGTGCCTGGGCGAAGATCGAACAGGTCATCGTCAGGAACGATCCTTGGTGCCGAGGAGTCGTGCTGTTGGGCCTGGAGGCGCCGCAGGACGAACTGGTCGCTGCCTTCGCCGCGACGAGCAACGCGCCCATCGTGAAGGGCTTCGCCGTCGGCCGCACCATCTTCATCAATGCCGCCGAACAGTGGCTGGCCGGCAGGATGTCGGATGACGAGGCGGTGGCCGACATGGCCTCGCGCTTCGAGCAGCTGACCGAGGCATGGCTTGCCGCGCGCGGCCGCAAGGCAGCATAACAAGACCGCCGAAAGACTGCGGAGGAAACATGATGAGCAAAACAATTCGCCTGACGATGGCGCAGGCGCTGACCCGCTTTCTCAGCCGGCAGATGACCGAGATCGACGGCAGGAAAGTGCCGATCTTCGGCGGCGTCTGGGCGATCTTCGGCCATGGCAATGTCGCCGGTGTCGGCGAGGCGCTCTACCAGGTCCGCGATGAATTGCCGACCTTCAGGGGTCATAACGAGCAGGCGATGGCGCATGCGGCGATCGCTTACGCCAAGGCCAATTTCCGCCGCCGCTTCATGGCCGCGACCACCTCGATCGGCCCGGGCGCGCTGAACATGGTGACGGCCGCGGCGCTTGCCCATGTCAACCGGCTGCCCGTGCTCTTGTTGCCCGGCGATGTCTTTGCCAACCGTCTGCCCGATCCGGTGCTGCAGCAGGCCGAGGATTTTTCCGATGGCACCGCAAGCGTTAACGACTGCTTCCGCGCCGTATCGCGCTATTTCGACCGCATCACGCGGCCGGAGCAGATCATCCCGGCGCTCAACCGCGCCATGCAGGTGCTGACCGATCCAGCCGAGTGCGGTCCGGTCACGCTGTCGCTCTGCCAGGATGTGCAGGCCGAGGCCTATGACTATCCGGAGAGCCTGTTTGCCGAGCGGGTCTGGACGCCGCGCCGCATTCGTCCCGATCGCCATGAGCTTGCGGCCGCCGTCGAGGCTTTGAAGGCCGCGAAGAAGCCGCTGGTGATCGCCGGCGGCGGCGTCCTCTATTCGCAGGCCTCGGACGAGTTGGCGAAGCTGGTGCAGGGCGCCGGCATCCCGGTCTGCGAGACGCAGGGCGGCAAGTCTTCGCTCCCCGACGACCATCCGCTCAACATGGCGGCTGTCGGCGTCACCGGCACGTCAGCCGCCAACCGACTGGCCGAGGAGGCAGACGTCGTGCTTGCCGTCGGCACCAGGCTGCAGGATTTCACCACTGGTTCCTGGGCACTGTTCAAGAATGCCGGCCGCGCCATCATCGGGCTGAATACGCAGGTTTTCGACGCCGGCAAGCATTGGGCGCTGCCACTGGTCGCCGATGCGGCCGAGGGCCTTGCCGAATTGTCCACCGCGCTGAAAGGCTGGAAGGCGCCGAGCGCCTGGACCGACAATGCGCTGAAGGGCAAGAAGGAATGGCAGGGCGCGGCCGCCAAGGTGACCGCCTCGACCAACGCTGCCTATCCGTCCGATGCGCAGGTGATCGGCGCTGTGCAGCGCGTCATGGGCTCCGGCGTCACCATGCTGCATGCCGCCGGCGGTCTGCCGGGCGAATTGCACAAGCTCTGGCAGGCCGGCGCGCCGGGCTCCTACCATGCCGAATACGGCTTCTCGACCATGGGCTACGAGATCGCCGGCGGGCTCGGCGCCAAGATGGCGAAGCCGGACCAGGAAGTCGTCGTCATGCTCGGCGACGGCTCCTATCTGATGCTCAATTCCGAGATCGCCACCTCGGTCATGCTCGGTCTCAAGCTGACGATCGTGCTGCTCGACAACCGCGGCTATGGCTGCATAAACCGGCTGCAAATGGCGACCGGCGGCGCCAACTTCAACAATCTCCTGAAGGACTCGCGCCACGAGGTGATGCCTGACGTCGACTTCGCCGCGCATGCGGCAAGCCTCGGCGCCATTTCCGAGAAGGTGGCCTCGATCGCCGAGCTGGAGACGGCGCTCGCCAGGGCGAAGAAGAACAGCAAGACCACGGTGCTGGTCATCGACACCGATCCGCTGGTGTCGACCGAGGCCGGCGGCCACTGGTGGGATGTCGCAGTGCCCGAAGTCTCGGCGCGACGCGAAGTCAACGCCGCGCGCAAGAAATACGAAGAGGCCGTGGGCAGCCGTCAGGGTTGAGCCGCGTCCGCCTTGCAACGATTGAAGCTGGAGTGAAGATTTGAAAGCCAAACTGGGCATGTCCCCCATCGCGTGGTGGAACGACGATCTCGTGGAACTGAGCGATGACGTGTCGCTGGAGGAGTGCCTGCGCCAGTCGCGCTCGGCCGGCTTCACCGGCATGGAGATGGGCCGCCGCTTCCCCAACGACCCGAAAGTGATGCTGCCGATCCTGAAGGAGGCCGACGTCACGCTTTGCGGCGGCTGGTTCTCGGGCACGCTGGTCAATGAGGATCTGGCGAGGAACAAGGATCGCATCCAGCCGATGATCGATCTGTTCAAGGCGGTGAACGCGCCGTGCATCGTCTATGGCGAGGTCGGCCGCTCGATCCAGGGCGACCGCTCCAAGCCCTTGGCCACCAAGCCGAAGCTCTCCGACGAAGAGATGAAGGCCTATGGCCGCCGGGTCACCGACTTCGGCGAATGGTGCGCCGACCAGGGCATGCCGCTCTCATACCATCACCACATGGCGGCGGTGGTCGAGACCGAGCCGGAACTTGATGCTTTCATGCGCAATTCGGGCGAAGGCATTCCGCTCCTGCTCGACGCCGGCCATCTCGTCTTTGCCGGCGGCGATGTGCTGCGCGCCATCGACAACCATCACAAGCGCATCAACCATGTCCATGTGAAGGACGTGCGCAAGAGCGTGATCGACGGGCTCGATCGATCGAAGCAGTCCTTCCTCGACGCCGTGGCGCTCGGCGCCTTCACCGTGCCGGGCGACGGCTCGCTCGACTTTGGTGCCATCGTCCGGAAATTCGCCGATTACGGCTATGAGGGTTGGTTCGTGGTCGAAGCCGAGCAGGATCCGAAGAAGAACCCGCCACTGAGGATGGCCGAGGTCGGCCACAAGGAGCTGATGCGGGTGATGACAGCCGCTGGCTACACGGTCGAGACGCAAGGCTTCCCGAATGACTGAGCGCTGGATTGGCGGCGGCGGGTGGCTTATCTGAGGAACCCGGCAACTCTCGGATGGCGCGATGAAAGATTATGAGCACCCGTTCTTCCGGCCCTTGTGGCGCCGCATAGCGGTCGTCGCCGTCTGCCTGATCTGGTCGGTCATCGAGTTCGCCTCCGGCACGCCCTTCTGGGGCGTCATCGCGCTAGGCTTCGCCGGCTATGCGGTGTGGCAGTTCTTCTATCTCTACAAGCCGGTCGAGGAGGCCAAGCCTCCGGCCGAGCCTAAGGAATGACTGGACTATGGAAGGCTCACAGATCGGATGCGTTGGCGATTGGCTGAAACGCCCCCCGCTTCGTCATCCACGGGCGAAGCAAGGAGCGAAGCGACGCGCGCAGACCCGAGGATCCATGCCGTGACGTAAAAACAGCCGCGACGGTGCAGAATTCTGCTCCGCTGTGCTCTTCGCCTTAGGTAACGGCATGGATTCTAGGGTCTTCGCGACGGAGCTACGCTCCTGCTTCGCCCTAGAATGACGAAGTTTGGAGGCCTCGGCCAATCTCGAAGGTTTGTGCTGGTTCTGCCACCCGGCAAGATCACCCGCTGGGGCCAAAGGAATAGGAGAGACAAACTATGTCGAAACTGCTCGTCAAGGCCGACAAGGGCCACGGCCATGTCGCTCACGTCACGCCGCAAAGCGCCGGCTGGACCTATGTCGGTTTCGACCTCCACAGGCTGCGCCCAGGCGAGACGGCCTCGGGCAAGACCGGCCAGCGTGAGGTCTGCCTGGTCTTCGTCACTGGCCAGGGCAACGCGTCGGCCGGGGGCAAGGATCTCGGCCTGCTCGGCGAGCGCATGTCGCCCTTCGAGGGCAAGCCCTGGTCGGTCTATGTGCCGCAAGGTTCCGACTGGTCGGTGACCGCCGACACCGAACTGGAGCTCGCTGTCTGCTCGGCGCCTGGCCTTGGCGGCGGCCTGCCGGTCCGTGTCATCGGCCCTGACGATCTCGGCCAGGAAGTGCGCGGCAAGGGCACCAACACGCGCTACGTCACCAATATCCTGCCCGAGGGCAAGCCGGCCGATTCGCTGCTGGTCGTCGAGGTCATCACGCCGGGCGGCCACACCTCCAGCTATCCGCCGCATAAGCACGACAAGGACAATCTGCCGGCGGAATCCTATCTGGAGGAGACCTATTATCATCGCCTCAACCCGCCGCAGGGCTTCGCCTTCCAGCGCGTCTACACCGACGCCGACAGGAACGGGGTGCGCGATCTCGACGAGGCGATGGCGATCGAGGACGGCGACGTGGTGCTGGTGCCGAAGGGCTATCACCCGTGTGCTGCCTGCCATGGCTACGACCTCTATTATCTCAACGTCATGGCCGGCCCGAAGCGGACGTGGAAGTTCCACAACGCGGCCGAGCACGAATGGCTGATGAAGGCCTGACGGGGCAGGCCGGCTGGAGCTATTGGTCCAGCCTCCGAAAAATCGTCGGCTAATGACTTCAAGGCTGGATTTGCCTTCGAAAACCCATGAAGGTTTCGTCAATCCGTCATGGAAATCACCTATGGCAGCGGTTCCGGTGCATGTCGCCGCAAGCGCTCGGGCGTTTCGGGACAACGACTTGCCGAAAACTGAAGATTTGAAGCGCGTCGCATGATCCCTTCGGGCGCAACGCGCTTTGACGAGGAAGCTTCATGCGTTACGCCATCTATTTCACCCCGAGGCAGGACGAGCCGCTGGCACGGATCGCCGCCAACTGGCTGGGCCGCGACCCGTTCGGCGCAGCGACGCGGCCGGTCGAGGCCGTGGGTGATTTGTCGGCCGCGGAAGTCGCCTTCCACACGGCTTCGGCCAGGCGTTACGGATTCCACGCGACGCTGAAGGCGCCTTTCCGGCTGGCGCCTAGCGAGACGGAAGCCTCGCTGCGCGCCGCGCTCGACCATTTCGCCGAAGCGACGCCGCCGGTCGTCATCCCGCGCCTCGTCGTCGGCCAGATCGACGGCTTCTTCGCGCTGGTGCCGGAAACGCCGTTTGCTCCGCTCAACAGCTTCGCCGGCGATGTCGTGCGCGCGTTCGACGGGTTCCGCGCGCCGCTGACCGAGGCCGAGATCGAGCGGCGCAGCCCGGATTCGCTGAAGCCGGACGAATTCCGCAACCTCTGCCAGTGGGGTTACCCCTACGTCTTCGAGACCTTCCGCTTCCACATGACATTGTCCGGACGGGTTGGGCCACAGGAAAGCCCACGTCTTCGCGCAGCAATAGCCAGTCTGTTCGCCGAAGTGCTGCAGCAGCCGGTGCAGGTGGATGCGCTGACATTGTTCGTCGAAACCGAGCCGGGCGCCCCGTTCATGGTTCTTTCCCACCATGCGCTTGGTCGACGCCCGGCCAGGAAGATCGCCTGATTGACCGCCCATAGACCTCCCGACTGGACCGCCCCACTGGACCGCTTTGAGATCGAGGACTGCCTGAGATGACCGCCGAGACCGTTTTGAACAACGCCCGCATCGTATTGCCCGACGAAATCGTCGAGGGTTCGCTGGTGCTGCGCGATGGCATGATCGCCGCCGTGGAGCAGGGCCCCGCCCGCACAGGCGAGGACATGGGCGGCGACTACATCATCCCCGGCCTCGTCGAGCTGCACACCGATCATCTGGAAGGCCACTACGCGCCGCGCCCGAAGGTGCGCTGGAATCCGATCGCCGCCGTGCTCGCCCACGACGCCCAGGTCGCCACCGCCGGCATCACCACCGTGCTCGACGCGTTGCGCGTCGGCATGGACGAGGACGCCGACCTGACGTCCGACGACATCCGCAAGCTCGCCGACGCCATCGAGGACAGCGTGCGCGAGGACCGGCTGAGGGCCGACCATTTCATCCATCTGCGCTGCGAGGTCTCGGCGCCGGACTGCCTGAAAGCCTTCGCCAATTTCGAGACCGACGACCGGGTGAAGCTTGCTTCGCTGATGGACCATGCACCGGGCCAGCGGCAGTTCGTCAACCTCGAGACCTACGCCTATTACTACCAGCGCAAGCTGAAGCTGACCGATCGCGACTTCCAGAAATTCTGCGAAAAGCGGATGGGAGAATCGGCCCGCAATTCCGGTCCGAACCGCGTCTTCATCTCAGCCGCCTGCCACGAGCGCGGCATCGTTCTGGCCAGCCATGACGACGCCACCGCCGCTCATGTCGACGAGGCCATCGAGCAAGGCGTGCGCGTCGCCGAGTTCCCCACCACGGAAGAGGCGGCCAAGGCTTCGAAGGCGGCCGGTCTCGGTGTGCTGATGGGCGCGCCGAACGTCATGCGCGGCTCATCGCATTCCGGCAACGTGTCGGCCCGCAGGCTTGCCGCCGACGGCCTGCTCGACATCCTGTCGTCCGACTACATCCCCTTCAGCCTGATCCAGTCGGC
Source organism: Mesorhizobium sp. (assembly GCF_024509055.1). Taxonomy (GTDB): domain Bacteria; phylum Pseudomonadota; class Alphaproteobacteria; order Rhizobiales; family Rhizobiaceae; genus Mesorhizobium. Next base: position 7,428 of record NZ_JANINM010000452.1, read on the forward strand.
CTTCTTCCTCGGCGATGTCGTCGACGGCATCTCGTTGCCGCAGGCCGTCGCCATGGTCTCGAAGAATCCGGCCGAGGCTGTCGGCCTCACCGACCGCGGCGTCATCGAGCAGGGTCGGCGCGCCGACCTCGTGCGTGTTCGCGTCGACGACCATGTGCCGGTTGTCCGTACCGTGTGGCGCCAGGGCCGCCGGGTCGCATGATGGTCTCGGCCCTGATCGAGCGCGAGCTCGCCGAGACACATCCGATCCGCAACGGCGTCTTCGTCGCCGTCGTCGGGCCGAGCGGCGCCGGCAAGGACACCGTCATCGGCTACGCCAAGGCGCGCTTCCCTGACGAGACGCGGCTTGAATTCGTGCGCCGCGTCATCACCCGGCCGAGCGATTCCGCCAGCGAGGACCACGACACGCTGGCCGACGCCGCCTTCGCCGAGGCGGAGGCCGACGGCGCCTTCGCCATCTGCTGGGACGCGCATGGCTTGCGCTATGGGCTGCCCGCCGACGTCGATTGGGCTGTCTCCAACGGCCATGTCGCCGTTGCCAATGTCTCCCGCGCCGTCATCCCGGCGCTGCGCGAGCGCTATGCCAACCTGGCGGTGGTCGAGATCACCGCGACGCCCGAAATCCTCGCCGAGCGGCTGGCGGCGCGCGGCCGCGAATCACGCGGCGAGGTGCTTGCGCGCCTGGCGCGCGGCACGACCGTGAAGCTCTCCGGATCGGACGTGACCTCGATCGACAACAGCGGCGACAAGGCGATAGCCGGCGAGCGCTTCGCCGAGGTGCTGCGCAAGGCGATGGCCTTCTCCGATCTGTCGGACATGATCTGACGCAACGTCGTCATCCTCGGGCTTGACCCGAGGATCCATGCCGTGACCTTCGCCGAAGGATGCAACGGAGCAGAATTCTCAACCGTTGCAACGCCTTAGCGCAACGGCATGGATTCTATGGTCGGCGCTGCGTCGCTTCGCTCCTTGCTCCGCCATAGAATGACGAAGCGAAAGTAGCGCGCTCACTTGTTGAAGTTCGCGATGAACTGCTTGAACTGCTGGGTGGACGGCCTGGCGAACATCTCCTTCGGTTCGCCCACCGAATCCACCTCGCCCTTGTGAAGGAACATCACCTTGCTCGAGACGTCGCGGGCGAAACCCATTTCGTGCGTCACGACCAGCATGGTGCGCCCTTCCTCGGCGAGCGAGCGCATGACGCGCAGCACCTCGCCGACCAGTTCCGGATCGAGGGCGGAAGTCGGCTCGTCGAAGAGCATCACCTTGGGGTTCATGGCGAGCGCGCGCGCTATGGCCGCGCGCTGTTGCTGGCCGCCGGACATGTGCGGGGGATAGTAGTTGCGACGCTCCCATATGCCGACGCGCTTCAGCAATGCCTCGGCCTGCTCCAGGCACTCGGCACGCGGCCGCTTGAGCACATGCGTCGGCGCGGCGACAAGATTCTCGAGCACGGTCATGTGCGACCAGAGATTGAAGCTCTGGAACACCATTGCGAGGTTGGCCCGGATCCGTTCGACCTGGCGGATATCGGCCGGCGATTGGTGGCCGTCCCGACCCTGCTTCATCTTGATGAGCTCGCCGTCCACCCGCACTTCGCCGGAGTCCGGGGTTTCCAGAAGATTGATGCAGCGCAGCATCGTGCTTTTGCCCGAGCCCGAGGAACCGAGGATCGAGATGACATCGCCCTTGTGGGCCTCGAGCGAAATGCCCTTGAGCACCTCATGGTCGCCGAAGCACTTGCGCAGGTTTTTGACGCTGATGGCGGGCGTCTCGTCGGAAGACGACACTGCTTCGGCGGCAGCTGCGGCATTTACCGACATCACAACACCTCCGGAACGGGTTTTATCTGCTGGCTCCGCTCAGGCGGGGGCCGCAGATGCGGAGAAAGCCGATATTCGACCCAGGCGAACAGCCGCGCGATCGACAGGTTGAGAAGAAGGTAGATCACGCCGGCGCAGGTAAGCACCTCGATCGGCCGGAACGTGTCGTGCTGGATCTTCTGCGCCGTTCCCATCATCTCCATGATCGTGACCACGGAAGCGAGCGCTGTCGCCTTGGTCATGAGGATGATTTCGGTCGAATAGGCAGGCAGGGCGAGTCGCAGCGCGATCGGCAGCGTGACGAGGCGGAAACGGGTGAAGGCCGACATGCCGAATGCCTTGGCCGCCTCGATCTGCCCGACAGGCACGGCCCGCAGTGCGCCGCGGAAAATCTCGCTCTCATAAGCCGCTGTGTTCAAGGCCATGGCGACGATCGTGCAATACATGGGGTCGCGCAGGATCGGCCACAGGATCGGGCTGTGGCGGACGAAATCGAACTGCGAGAGCCCGAAATAGATCAGATAGAGCTGCACCAGCAGCGGCGAGCCGCGGAAGACGAAGACATAGCCCCGCGTGAAATATTCGCCCAATCTGTAGCCAGACGCCCGCAGCCAGGTCAGGCCGGTGGCGATGACGAGGCCGATGGCGATGCCGCAGAACCAGATCTCGAGCGTCAGGGGCAGCGCCTTGAGAACGCTCCACATGGTCGAAAGGTAGAAGTCAAAATCCACCGCGACCTCTCATTTCGGCCGTGTGAAGCTGCGGGAGGTGTAGCGCTCGGCCTTTTCGAAGATTGGCGTCGAGATCGAGGTCATCACCAGATAAAGAATGCCGGCGACGGTGTAGAAAAGCAGCGAGTGATGCGTCGAGCGCGCGGCCTTGTTGGCGGTCAGCATCAGCTCGGCGACGCCGGTGACCGAGATCAGCGCCGAATCCTTGATGGTCAGCTGCCAGACATTGCCCAGCCCCGGCACCGCGAGGCGAAGCACCTGCGGCATGATCACAAGGCGAAAGCGCAGCCATGCGGACATGCCGTAGGCGCGCGCCGCCTCCAGCTCGCCGCGATGGATCGCCAGGAACGACCCGCGAAACACCTCGGCCTGATAGGCGCCGGAGATGATGCCGACCGCAAGAACGCCCCCAAGGAAGCTCGGCATGTTCAATATGTCGGTCGAGCCTATCGATCCGGTCGACCGCGCCACGCCCGTCAAGATTTGCGTGCCGCCATAATAGAACAGATAGATGATCAAAAGTTCCGGTTCGCCGCGGAACACGGTGGTGTAGCTCTCGCCGAGAAACCGTAATCCGCCGCGGTGCGAGAGCTTGGCCGCCGCCACGAGCGAGCCCAGCGCGGCACCGATCATCATCGAGACCACGGTGACGGCGAGCGTCCAGCCGATGCCCCAGAGCAGTTGCACGCCCCAGCCGGCCGCCAACAGCTCATAGGCCGTCGACACCTGGTCCTTGAGATCGCTGAGAAACCCCACTACGCCTCCTCCGGGCGCCGAGACATGCATCGACGGATTTGCCCGCCTCAATGCAAAACGGGAGCAGCCTTGGCTGCTCCCGTTGCGACATTACTTGGTAATGTCGATCTTGAACCACTGCATGCTGTATTTCGACACGGAACCGTCGTCGAGAGCAGCCTTGAGGGCCTTGTTGTAGATGTCCTGCAGGTCCTTGTCGGTCTTGCGGAAAGCGGCGCCGATGCCCGGTCCGAGGATCGGGCCACCCTTGAACTGCGGCCCGACGAATTCCAGGTCCTTAGCGTCGGGTTTGGCCAGGGTGCCGAGGAAGTAGGTGGTGTCGGCAAAAGCCACGTCGATGCGGCCCGCCATCAGGTCGAGGTCATGCTCGTCCGTGGTCTTGTACTCATGGACGTTGGCGACGTCCTTCAGATACTTGTCGGCGAAAGTCGCTTCGGTGGTCGAAACCTGAAGTCCGATATTCTTGCCGCCGAGTTCCTTGCGCAAAGTGTCGAGCGCGGCCTTGGATTCGGCATCATCCTTGGAAAGGTCGATCATCTTGCCGCTGTTGGACAACTTGGCCAGCGGGCCGTTCTTGTCCGCCAGGAAGGCGACCGGCGAAGAGGCGTAGGGGACCGAGAAGTCGATGGTCTTCAGGCGCTCCTCGGTGATCGACATGCCGTCCATCACGATGTCGAACTTGCCTGCCGTGAGTCCGGGGATGACGCCGTCCCAGTCCTGCGCCACGACGTTGCATTCCAGCTTTGCGCGCCCGCAGACGTCGTTCAGCACGTCCACCTCGAATCCGACGATCTTGCCGCTGGCATCGGTCTGGTTCCAGGGGGCATAAGAGCCCTCCATCGCGACCGTGACGGTTTTCCAGTCCTTGGCCATTGCCGGCGTCGAACAAGTCAGCGCCAGCGCGGCAAGTGCAATCCAACGTGATGATGTCACGATACTTCCTCCCATACTTTGTTCTTGGATACCTGTGACGCTCATTGCTAGCGCAGCCCAGATTCGTCGACAAGGGCTGTTTTTACCGGCGCGCTTCGCTCCAGATCACCATTAGTTCAGGCGCTGGGGCCGGCGAGCGAGGCTATTCCGCTGGTGCGCCGGCGATGTTCTGGCGTGTCGCCTCCACCATCCGGCGCCGGGCGCGGAAGACACCCCATTGCTGGTCGACCAGCACGCCGATCAGGATGACGCCGCCCATCACCGCGAAGTTGAGCGAGGACGGAATACCGAGCAGGTTGACCAGGTTCTGCAATTCCTGCAGCAGCACCGTGCCCAGGATCACGCCCACCAGCGAACCCTCGCCGCCGCGCAGCGAGAAGCCACCGAGCACGGCAGCGGCGATCGCGTAGAGCTCATAGAACTGGCCATGGCTCGCCGGCGAGATCGAGCGCGTGTACATGGCGAAATAGATCGCCGAGAGCGCCGTCAGCACGCCGCAGATGACGTAGGCCGCGATGACGACGCGCCCCGTCCGGATGCCGGAGTACTTGGCCGCTTCCTCGTTCTTGCCGATGGCGTAGAGATAGCGGCCGAACACCGAGCGATGCAGCACCACCCACATGACGATGGCGATGACGATCAGCGCGATGAAGCTGTTCGGCAAGCCGTAGGAGCGCCCGGCAGTCAGGAATTCGAGCGTTGGGAAATTCTGCCCGAACGCGAAGCCGGCGGTGCCGTCGGCGGTGTAGAAGCGTGCCACGCCGCGATAGATGAGCAGGCCGCAGAGCGTCACCACGAAGGGCTGGAGCTTCAGCCGCGTGATCAGCCAGCCATGCACGAAGCCGATGACGGCGCCGAGCAGCAGGATCAGCACGAAGGCCAGTGGCCAGTTCACCTCGCGCACGGCGATGAAGTCGATGAACAGCGTGCCGAGCAGCGCGATGAGCGACCCGACCGAAAGTTCGATGCCGCCGGTGATGATGACGAAAGCCTGGCCGATGGAAAGGATGCCGAACAGCGCGACCAGGTTCGAGGTGTTAGCGAGGTTGATCGTCGACAGGAAGCGCGGATTGATCGCCGTCACCACCGCGCCGACCACCAGGATCAGGATCAGCAGGCCGAGGTCTTTCTTGCTCATTGCACTCCTCCCACGGCATGCACCAGCCTGGGCTTCTTGCCCACCGCCAGCAAAAGCACATTCTCCTGGCTGAAATCGTCCCGGTCCAGAATGCCGGAGATCTGCCCCTCATGCATGACCGCGATGCGATCCGAGACGCCGATCACTTCTTCCATGTCGCTGGAGATCATCAGCACAGCGACCCCTGCATCGGCCAGTCCCCGCATCAGCCCGTAGATCTCCGCCTTGGCGCCGATGTCGATGCCGCGCGTCGGCTCGTCGAGGATCATCACCTTTGGGTTCATCGCCAGCCACTTGGCCAGAACCACCTTCTGCTGGTTGCCGCCCGAAAGCGTGCCTGTGCGGGTCAGGACCGACGGCGCCTTGATGCCGAGGTTTTTCTTCTGCTTTTCGGCGGTGACAACCTCGGCGCCGGTCGAGACCAGCGAGCGCCTGGCATGCGCCGGCAGGTTGGGCAGCGAGATGTTCTCTGCGATCGACAGGTCGAGCAGGATGCCGGTGAGCTTGCGGTCTTCCGGCACCAGGAAGATGCCGCTCGCCACCGCGTCGGCGGCGGAGGTGAGATTGAGCGCCTTGCCATCCAGCGCCACACTGCCGGCGAGCCGCTCGTCGATGCCGAACAGCACGCGCGCCAGTTCGGTGCGGCCGGAGCCGACCAGGCCGGCGAGGCCGAGGATCTCGCCGCGCCTGATCTCCAGGCTGACAGGACGATCGGGATAGGTGCTCGTCCGCACGCCGTTCGCCGACAACGCGACATTGCCCGGCGCGCGCGTGGCCTCGCCAGCCTTTTCGCGTTCCTTCAGCATGCGGCCGATCATCAGCCGGACCATCTGGTCGTGGTTGATTTCGCTCTTCGGCAACGTGCCGGCCAAAGTGCCGTCCCGCAAGACGACGACGCGATCGGCGACACGCTCGATCTCATGCAGCCGGTGCGAGATGAAGATGACGCTGATCCCTTCCGCCTTCAGTCCCTTGATAACGTCGAGCAGCTTTTCGGTCTCGGCGATCGGCAGGCTGGAGGTCGGTTCGTCGAGGATCACCAGCCTTGCCTTGATCGAAAGCGCCTTGGCGATCTCCACCATCTGCTGCTGCGCAAGTGAAAGGGAAGCCACCGGCGCGTCGGCCGAGAAATTGGCGCCGACGCGCTTGAGCAGCGGCGCCACCATCTCGCGCAGCTTCGCCCGGTCGACCAGCTTCAGCGGTCCGCCGCGAAGTGGCTCGCGACCGAAGAAGATGTTGGCAGCCACGTCGAGGTTGTCGAACAGGTTGAGTTCCTGGTGCACGAAGGCGATGCCGGAGCCGATGCTGGCTTCCACGGTCAGCCCGTCATGCGCGACGCCGTCGACTGTGACTTTGCCGCTGTCCGGCCGTGTGACGCCGCCGAGGATCTTCATCAGCGTAGATTTGCCGGCGCCGTTTTCGCCGACCAGGCCGATGACCTCGCCGGGTCTGACCTCCATGGAGAACCGGTCCAGGGCAACAACGCCGGGATAGGTCTTGCGCACGCCTTCGAGGCTCAGGAACGGAGCGGTCGTCGATTGAGTGTCGATAGAAGTCATCGCGCCTGACAGCAGCCGGTGGGCAACAGAGTGACGGGCCTCGCGAGGCCCGTCAATACAGACGCCGGCTCAAGGTCCGCTTTGAGCCGGCGCAACTGCGTTTTGCCTTACTTGCCTGCCATTGCCTTGAGGTTGGCGGCATAGGCGTCGACGTCATCCTTGCCGATGATCTTGGTCGGGATGATGATCAGGTTGTTGGCCGGGATGCCCGACTTGTCGCCCTTGAGATAGGCCGCCATCAGCTTCATGCCCTGATAGGCCCATTCGAAGGGCTGCTGCACGACGGTGGCGGCAATGGTGCCTTCCTTGACGCCGCCCAGCGTGATCGGATCGTCGTCGAAGCCGACGACGGTGATCTGGCCGAGCTTGCCCGCGTCGCGCAGCGCCTCATAGATGCGCGGCGTGTTGTAGGAGTAGAAGCCGACCATGC
>NZ_JANINM010000453.1 GCF_024509055.1 Mesorhizobium sp.
AGCGCATTCCGGTCGAGCAGGCGCGCAAGGCGCTCGAAGGCAAGCTGCGCATGCCGTATTCGGCGATCGGGCTCGACGTCTGGGGCGAGGACATCGAAGGCAACGCCCAGGTCTTCTCGACCGGCGACGCCGACGGGCTGTGCCAATGGACGGGTCGCGGCATCCTGCCCGTCGACTGGACGGCGCATCCAACGGCGCTGCTGCCGGTCTGGCTGGCCGATGACACCGGCGCGCCCTATCTCGGCGACCCGCGGCGTGCGCTTGCGCGCATCCTCGACCGCTACGCCGCGCTCGGCCTGACGCCGGTCACCGCCACCGAGCTCGAATTCTACCTCGTCGACCCGACGTCGCACCGGCCGGTCGGCCCCGTATCGCCGGTCACCGGCCGCCGCCTTGATTCCGACGCCGCCCTTTCGATCGACGAGATCGACGATTTCGAAGCCTTCATCCACGACATCTACGAAGCCTGCCGCATGCAGGGCATTCCGGTGGACACCGCGATCGCCGAGAATGGCGTCGGCCAGTTCGAGATCAACCTGAACCATGTTCCGGACGCCTTGCGCGCCGCCGACGACGCCGTGCTCTTCAAGCGCACGGTGAAGGGCGTCGCACGCAAGCACGGCTTCGCCGCCTGCTTCATGGCCAAGCCCTATGGCGAGCGCGCCGGCAACGGCTTCCATGTCCATTTCAGCGTGCTCGACAAGGAGGGCCGCAACGTCTTCGACGACGGCAGCGACCAGGGTTCCGACACCATGCGCCACGCCGTCGGCGGCCTGCTTGCCGCCATGGCCGAAAGCACGCTGGTCTTCGCGCCGCATTTCAACTCCTACCGCCGCCTTCGCCCGCGCTCCTACGCGCCGACCGCCGTCGCCTGGGGTTACGAGAACCGCATGGTGGCGATCCGCATCCCCGGTGGGCCGTCGGCGGCGCGCCGCATCGAGCACCGCGTGTCGGGCGCCGATGCCAATCCCTATCTGGTGCTGGCGGCGATCCTCGGCGCTGCCCTCATGGGCATTGAACGCCAGCTGTCGCCCGGCGAGCCGACCGGCGGCGAGGGACAGGGGCTGCCGCTGGCCAAGCTGCCGCCGGACTGGGCCTCGGCCATTGCCGCTTTCGAAACCGGGAAGCGCGTGGCGGAGATCTTCCCCAATGTGCTGCGCGACGCCTTCATCGCCTGCAAGCGCCAGGAGTTGAACACCTTCGCCCTCAACGTCAGCGACTTCGAAATCGAGACCTACCTCGAAAGCGTCTGACCGCGCCGCATAGGCCGAACTTCAAAACCGACGGCCGAGCATTGCCTCTGCGGCGCGGGGCGCGTTTACTGGCGCGTGGCCTTACGGCCGGCAGCCGAGACACCTTATGCTGATTGAGACGAAGCTCCAGCCGCCCCATCTACGCGAAGCCCTGGTCCAGCGGCCGCGGCTGCTGCGCATCCTGGACGCCGCGACGGCGGGCAAACTGGCTGTAGTCACCTCGCCTGCCGGCTTCGGCAAATCGACGCTGCTCTCGCAGTGGGCGGCCGGTATCTCGCACGGCAGCGCTCAGGTCGCCTGGCTGTCGATCGACCGGCTGGACAACGACCTTGCCCGCTTCCTGAAATACCTCGCCGCCGCCTTCCATCGCGTCGACCCCGACATTGCCGGCAATGCGGAATCGCTGATCGACTCCAGCCCGGTGACGCCGGTCGATTCCATCCTCACCGGCATCATCAACCAGCTGTCGCGCCGCGCCGCGCCAATCTACCTCGTTCTCGACGACGCCCATCTCATCGTCTCCAGCGAGATTGCCGCCTGCATCAACATGCTGGTCGCCTACGCCCCGCCGGCCTTGCGCGTCGTGTTGGCGACGCGCGGCGAGCTGCCGCTCGAACTCGCCAACATGAAGATGAAGGGGCATGTCGTCAGCCTCGGCGACAGCGACCTGCGCTTCTCGCTCGAGGAGACCGAGGATTACCTCGCCAATGTCTGCGGCCTCGACCTCGCCGTTTCGGCGGTGGTGGCGCTTCACCACAAGACCGAAGGCTGGCCGGCTGGCCTGCAACTGGCGGCACTGGCGCTGGCGCATGAAGGATCGAGAGAGGCCTTCATTGCCGAATTCTCGGGCAGCCAGCGCGACGTGGCCATGTTCCTGACCCATGATGTGCTCGCCCGGCAGGCGCCGGAGATCCAGGACTTCCTGCTCAGGACCTCGATCCTCGACCGCTTCTGCCTGGGCCTTGTCGAGGCGGTCTGTCCCGGACAGGACTGCGCCGCGGCCCTTGCGACCATCGAGCAATCGAACCTGTTCCTGATCGCGCTGGATTCCTCCGGCCAGTGGTTTCGCTATCATCACCTGTTCTCCGAATTCTTGCGCAACAGGCTGGATGCCTGGAAGCCGGAAGCACGCAGGGACCTGCATCGCGCCGCCGCAGCCTGGCTTGCGGCCAGGGGCTATGTCTCGGACGCCGTCGACCACGCCCTTGCCAGCGGCGATGCAGACCATGCCGCGCGGCTGGTCGAGGAATGCGCCATGCCGCTCACCATGCTGGGCCACATTCCGAGGCTCACCGAATGGCTGAACCAGCTTCCCCCGGATCTGATTGCGGGCCGCCCTCGCCTTCTCCTGGCGCGGGTCTGGGCGCAGTTCCACATGAGCCGACCGCGCCAGGCGGTCCGCATCCTGAAACAGGCCAAGACGCTGGTCGGCGATCTATCCCGGCGCGGCGAGATCGACCGCGCGACGACGCGTTCGCTGAAGGCCGAATTGCAGACGCTGACGGCGGGCGTCATCAGCGCCACCGACCGCTCCCGCACCGCGACCCGCATCGCCTCGCGCTGGCTGGCCGATTTTCCCGAGGACGAGCCATTCGCGCGCGGCACACTCTCGAATATATGCGCCTTCAGCCATTATTCGCTGGGCGAACTGGATGCCGCGCGGCTGCGCAGCCTTGCCGCGCGCGACCATCACGCCGCTGCCAATTCCGTCTTCGGCATCGTCTATTGCGACCTGCTGCTCGGGCTGGTCGAGATTTCCGCCGGCAACCTCGCCGAGGCGCATCAATTGCTCGATCGCGCCTGCCGGCTGGCCCGCGAACGCCTGGGTTCAGGCTCCTATACCGAAGCGATGACGGCGATCTTCCACGTCGAGCTCGCCTATGAATGGAACGACCTGCAGGGTGCCGAGCGCATCCTACACCAGCATCGCCAGATCATCGACGAATGCGGTCTCGTCGTGCATGAAATGGCCTGCAAGCTGCACCTCGCCCGCCTCGCGGTTGCCCATGGCCGGCACGACGAGGCCATCGTCTTCCTCGAGCGTGCCGAACGGCTGGGCATCGAAAAGCGCTATCGGCGGCTCACCGCCGCGGCGCTGAACGAGCGGGTGCGGCTGCTTCTGTCGCGCGGCGATGTCCGCGCTGCCCGCCTGGCGCTGCGTTCGCGCGGCATCGAGCCGTCAGCCGAAAGCCGGCCCTCGCCCATCCATCCGCTCGACGAATATGCTCATATCGGCGCCGCGCGCGTGCTGATCGCCGAGGGCCACCCGGCGAAGGCCATCGCCGTCCTCGACCGCATCGCCGAACGGATGCGTCACGACGGGCGCCTGCGTGGTTTCATGCAGGTCCGCGCGCTTGTCGCCATAGCGGCGCATGCCGCGGGCGAGACATTGCTGGCGCTGGCGGCGGCGGTCGACGTCATCACCCTGGCGTTGCCGCAAAACGCCATGCGTTCGCTGATCGACGAGGGCCTCCCCATGCGCGAGGTGCTCGACTTCGCCCGCGCGCGGATCCCGGCATGGTCTCGCAACTCCAGCACCGCCACCTTTGTCGACACGCTTCTACGCGAGCTGAACAGGATCGCTCCCGAACGCGCGCGCCCGGTGGCAGTCTCCGTGACGCCGAAGAAGCAGATGCTGAGCAGCAAGGAAACCGATGTCGCCGCCCTGCTCCTGCGCGCCTACACCAACCGTCAATTGGCCGAGACGCTGTCCATGGCCCCCGACACCGTGAAATGGCACCTGAAGAACATCTTCGGCAAGCTCGGTGTCTCCAGCCGAACGGAAGCAGTGCTCAAGCTGAAGGAAATCGGCCTCGACGGCGCCTCCGAGCGCCAACTGGCCGGATAGCCACCCGAAAGGGTGGGCTGAAAAACCCCACCCGTTACCCGAAGGTGTCGGGACAGCCCTAATGTAGCGCGCAATCATCCGGACGAAATAGTCTGGGTGGAGCCGCATGGCGACTGGTTTCGTTTTCCACGAACTTTATCTTTGGCACAACACCTGGAACTGGAACCAGGTCTTTCCGCCGAGCCTTACGGTTCAGCCCGGCACCCATGCCGAAAATCCCGAGACTAAGCGGCGCCTGCGCAACCTCTTGGAAGTAAGCGGCATCCTCGACCACCTGGTCACCATCAAGCCTCGCCGCGCAACGGTCGAGGAACTGTCGCGGGTTCACACGCCGGCACACATCGCCAGGATCAGGGAGATCAGCGACCGCGGCTATGGCGACGCCAGCTCGCTGACACCGCTGGGCGCCGGCAGCTACGAGATCGCGCTCCTGGCCGCGGGCGGCGCCATCAAGGCCATGGAAGCCGTCATTACCGGCCAGGTCGACAATGCCTATGCGCTGATCCGCCCGCCGGGCCACCACGCCACCGCCGATGTCGGCATGGGCTTCTGCCTGTTCTCAAACGCCGCGATCGCCATCCGCCACGCGCAGAAGCTGCACGGCCTGACCCGGATCGCGACGGTCGACTGGGACGTGCATCACGGCAACGGCACGCAGTCGATCTTCTATGACGATCCGAGCGTGCTTTCGATTTCGCTGCATCAGGACAATCTGTTCCCGGCCAATTCCGGTGCGATCGCCGAGAACGGCGAAGGCAAGGGCAAGGGCTTCAACATCAACGTTCCGCTGCCGCCCGGGTCAGGACCCGGCGCCTATGCGGCGGCTTTCGAGCGCGTGGTGATCCCGGCGCTGATGCGCTTCAAGCCCGAGCTGATCGTGGTGCCGTCCGGCTTCGACGCGTCCGGCGTCGATCCGATGGGCCGCATGCTGATGAATTCCAGCGGCTATCGCAGGCTGGCGCGCATGCTGCTCGACGCGGCGCGCGAGCTCTGCGGCGGTCGCCTAGTGATGACGCATGAGGGCGGCTACTCGGAAATGTACGTGCCTTACTGCGGTCTCGCCGTGATCGAAGAGCTTTGCGGTCACCGCACGGGGGTCGAGGACCCGTGGGACCAACTGATGGGACAATGGGGTGGAATGTCGGCGCAGCCGCATCAGACGGCGATAATCGACCAGGCGGCCGAACTGGTTAAAAACATAAACTAACAAGGGGAATTGAGATGAAGCGCAATACCAGGATACCGACACCAAACGTTATTGCCGGCTCGCGCCGCAACTTCCTGATCAAGGGCGGGCTTGCCACCGCCGCGACGCTGACCGGCATGCCGGCCATGCTGCTTTCAATGAACAACGAGGCGCGCGCCGCGGGCGACCCGATCCCTGTCGGCCAATGCGGGCCGACCACCGATTTCGCCGCGCCGGACGGCATCGAGTTCAAGAACGGCCTCACGCTCGCCTGCGAGGAAATCAATGCGCTCGGCGGCATCCTCGGTCGTCCGCTGGAGCCGTACTTCGAAGACACCGCGCAGATGGGCGACGCTACCAACGTGCAGGCCGCCCAGCGCCTGGTCGACAGGCACGCCGTGCATGCGATCCTCAACGGCTACAACATCGGCTCCGGCGCCGCGATCCAGGAAGTCGCCGCCGACAACGGCATCGTCTACGTCCACTATGACACCACGATCGGCCACAACAATCTGGTGAAGTCCAATCCCGATCGCTACTGGGGCTCCTTCCAGGGCGACCCCGCCGAATACTGGTATGGCCCGGGCTTCCTGAAGTTCCTGCAGGGGCTTGAGGAAAGCGGCGAATGGAAACGCAAGAACAACAAGATGGCGGTCATCCTGTCGGCCGGCGTCTATGCCTCCAACATCGCCAACGCCGTCAAGGAACAGGCCAAGAGCTATGGCTGGGACATCAGCCTGTTCGAGACCGTCAGCGTGCCCGCCTCCGAATGGGGACCGACGCTGGCCAAGATCCGCCAGGACCCGCCGGCGGTGATCTGCATCACCCACTTCCTGCCCGCCGACCTCGGACAGTTCGCGCTGCAGTTCGCCTCGAACCCGACGCCGAGCCTGGTCTACATGCAATACGGCCCATCGATCCCGGCCTTCCGCGACATCGCCAAGCAGGCGGCCAACGGCATCATCTACGCCACCGTCGTCGGCGCGCTGCAGGACGAGATCGGCACCGCCTTCGAGAAGCGCTACAAGGCGAAGTTCGGCCCGAACGCCGGCCACAATTCAGGCGCCCAGCCCTATGACGGCGCCTATGTCTGGGCAACGGCCGCGGCACTTGCCGGCGGCACGGGCGAGCCCGGCAACAACGACCAGAACCGCAAGGTTGCGGCCCGCATGAGCGCGATGATATGGCGCGGCGTCACCGGCACGACCCGTTTCATGCCGCTGGAGAACGCCGCCTACACCTATCCGACCCAGGTCAACGATTCATCGCTCGGCATGCCGCATCAGTTCCTGCAGATCCAGGACTACACCAAGGGCCCCGGCCTGATCGCGCCGGCGCCTTACGGCACGACCAAGTTCATGATGCCGCCGTGGATCAAGGCATAGCCGGATGACGGGAGACGCCGCGACGCCATTGCTGTCGTGCAGGCATGTCGGCAAGTCCTTCGGCGCTCTCGCGGCGGTCCGCGATCTGTCCTTCGATGTCGGGGCCGGAGAAATCCTCGGCATCGGCGGACCGAACGGCGCCGGCAAGACGACGCTGTTCGAGGTGATCTCGGGATTGAACCCGGCCACCACCGGCGCCATCCTGCTCGACGGCCAGGCCATCACCGGGCTTGCGCCGGAGCAGATCTGCCATGCCGGTGTCGCCCGCACCTTCCAGCTCAACGCCGGCTTCGACAGCATGACAGCGCGCGAGAACGTGTTGGTCGGCGCTTATTTCGGCCAGAGCAACCGGGCCGTGCCGACGCTGCGCGCCGGCCGCGCCGCACGTGAGGCCGCCGATGAGGCGCTGGAAATGCTTGGCATTGCCGACCGTGCCAACAAAGTCACCGGCAAGCTGCCGGTGCTTGACCGCAAGCTGCTGATGATGGCGAGCGCCATGGCGACGAAGCCGAAACTGCTGCTGATGGACGAACCTGTCGGTGGCCTCACCGCCCGCGAGGTCGACCGCGTCATGGATGCCGTGCGCGCCATCAAGGCGGCGGGCGTCACCATCATCCTCATCGAGCATGTGATGCGTTTCCTGGTGCGTCTCTCCGACCGCATCATGATCATGCATCACGGCGAGAAGATCTTCGAAGGTTTGCCGACAAAGCTTCTCGACGACCGCACCGTCGTCGACGTCTATCTCGGTCAGGGCGCCTCTGAGCGGCTGCGCTCCTTCATGGAGGCCGCCCATGGCTGAGGCGGCACTCGAGATCGTCAATGCCAGCGCCGGCTACGCCGGCCGCACCGTGCTCGACGCCATTGGCCTGTCGGCAAGGAGGGGTGAGCTTACCGCCATCGTCGGCCCCAACGGCCACGGCAAGAGCACCCTTCTCAAGGCAATTTCCGGACTTGTTCCGGTGACGTCAGGCGAAATCCGCCTCGGCGGCGCCCGCATCGACCGTTTGCGCCCCGACGAGATCGTCGAGCGCGGCGTCATCCATGTCCCGCAAGGCGATCTGCTGTTCCCGGCAATGACCATCCACGAGAACCTGCTGATGGGCGCTTATGCCAACAAAAGCGGGCTTGCCGAGCGCCTCGAATTTGTCTTCACGCTGCTGCCCAAGCTGAAGGAGCGCCGCAACCAGACCGCCGGTACGCTTTCAGGTGGCGAGCGCCGCATGTGCGGCATCGGCCGCGGCCTGATGGCGGGCGGCGAAGTACTGATGCTGGACGAGCCTTCGCTGGGGCTCGCTCCAATCGTCATCGAGCAGATCTACGAGGTGATCTTCAACCTCCGGCGCGAGGGGCGCACCATCCTGCTGGTCGAGGAGAATGCCGAACGCATCGCGGAGCATGCCGACATGATCCACCTGCTCGACAACGGCCGCATCGCATGGTCGGGCCTCGGCGCCGAACTTATGGCGCGGCCTGAAATCGTCGAAACCTATCTCGGAGTGTGAGCGATGGACGTCCTGATCCAGATCATCGCTTCCGGCTTGACGCTTGGCGCCATGTATGCGGTTGCCACCATCGGCCTCTCGCTCGTCTACGGGTCGCTCAACATGCTCAACATGGCGCATGGCGCCATCCTGACGCTGGGCGGCTATATCTGCTACGCGGCGATCGTCCATGCCGGCCTGCATCCGGCGCTCGCGCTTCTCGCCGCCGCCTTCGTCTGTGCGCTGGTCGGGCTACTGATCTATTTCAGCGCGGCGCTGCCGCTGCTGCGGGCCGAGAATTTCGAGACCAACATCTTCATCGCCACGATCGGCATCGGCAGCGTCATCGAGAACCTGATGCTTAAGGGCTTTGGACCCTATCCGATCCCGCAGCCGCTCGCCGTCGACGGCCAGGTCGTCATCGGCAATGTGCACATCCCCCTGCAGAACGTCTTCATCCTCGGCGTCGCCGTCGTGCTGATGGTGGCGGTTGCGATCCTCCTGCAGCGCACCAGCACCGGCCGCGCCATCCGCGCCACCTCGATGAACCGCGAGGCGGCACAGTTGATGGGCGTCAGAGTCGGCCGCGTCTATGCGCAAGTGCTGGCGCTGTCCGGCGCGCTCGCCGCCGTCTCCGGCGTGATGATCAGCTCGATCGCCACGCTGACGCCAGTGATGGGCGCCGACCCGATGCTGAAAGCCTTCATCGTCTGCGTGGTGGCCGGGCTCGGCAATGTCTACGGCGCCGTGATCGCGGCGATCGCGCTCGGCCTGCTCGAAGCCGCCACCCAATATGTCCTTGGCGTGCGCTGGAGCTTCGCCACCTTGCTGCTTCTCGTCATCCTTGTGCTCATCTGGCGGCCTTACGGCCTGTTCGGCAAACAGCAGGTGGTGCGCCTATGACATCCATCCGTCGCGACATACTGATCGGCTTCGTCTGCCTGGCTTTCGCGATCGCGTTGCCGATCGTCATGCCCGGGCGCTACATCATCACCCAGTCGACGTTGTTCTTCATCTGGGCGATCGTCGTGGTGCAGTGGAATCTGGTGCTCGGCATCGGCGGCATCTTCTCGCTGGCGCAGATGGCGCTGTTCGCCACCGGAGCCTACGCCACCGCGATGCTGGGCTTCTACTGGAAGGTGCCGATGCTCGCCGCCATCCCGATGGCCGGCGTGGTCACAGTCGCCGTCGGCATGCTGATCGGGCTCGCCTGTCTGCGGCTGCGCGGCCCCTATGTGGCGCTGCTGACGCTGGCGATCGCGCAGGTCATGTATGTGCTGATCGTCAACGACACCGACTGCTTCACCACCACCGGCGGCTGCATGCCTTTGTTCGGCGGCGTGCGCGGCATCGGCCAGTTCGGCGATATCGGCCTGCGCGCGCTATTCCCGTCGAAATGGTACATCGCCCACTACTATGTCGGGCTCGCGCTGCTGACGGTGGCGGTCGCGATTTCCATCGTCGTCATTCGGGGGCCGCTCGGCCTTGCCTTCCGGGCGCTGCGTGACAATCCGGGCTACGCCATGTCGCGCGGCATCAGCCGCTTCAAGTACCAGCTCTGGATTTTCGCCGTCTCGGCCTTCTTCACCGGCATTGCCGGAGGCTTCTACGCCGTGCATTTCCGCGTCGTCGGCCCGACGGTCTTCTCGTTCTCGACGCTGCTGTTCCTGATCGCCATGATCGTCATCGGCGGCCTCGGCTCGATCTGGGGACCGTTGCTCGGCGCCGCCGTGCTGATGCTTGCCGACGAGGGCATGCGGGAACTCTCCGACTACCGCAATATCGGCCTCGGCCTGTTGCTCGCCGTGTTCGTCATCGCCTGGCCGAACGGCCTGAACGGCTGGCTGCAGCGCAAGCCAGCCCGGTCGCAATAGACCAAAGTCGTGAGCTTGTTGGAGCTTGCGTCACTAACCCTGCGGATGGACCTGCGGCAGAGCCAAGTCGAGCGATCGCTCGAACGCATCGACCAGGGCGTCGACCTGGGCCTCGGTAATGATCAGCGGCGGGCAAAAGGCAATGGCGTCGCCCATGTTGCGCGAGATGACGCCGTTCTGTTGCAGGAAGCCGTTGACCAAGGAGCCGAGCGCGGCGGGCTTGCCCCATGGCGCCTTGCTCGCCTTGTCGGCGACCAATTCGACGGCCGCGATGAGGCCGACGCCGCGCACTTCGCCCACCAGCGGATGCGAGGCGAGTTTGCGCAGCCGCGCCTGCAAATGCGCGCCGACCCTGCGTGCATTGCCGACCAAGTCGCGTTCCTCGATCAGCTTCACATTCTCCAGCGCGACGGCCGCGGCAACCGGATGGCCGCCGCCCGTGAAGCCGTGTCCGAAAGTGCCGATACGGTCGCTTTCATCCGCGATCGGCTCGAACACCTTGTCGTTGATGAGCAGCGCCGAGATCGGCAGGTAGGAGGATGAGATCTGTTTCGACAGCACCATGATGTCGGGCTTGATGCCGAAGGTCTGCGAGCCGAACATCTCACCGGTCCGGCCGAAGCCGCAGATGACCTCGTCGGCCACCAGCAGGATGTCGTATTTCAACAGCACCGCCTGGATCTTTTCCCAATAGCCGGCGGGTGGAACCACGACGCCGCCGGCGCCCATGATCGGCTCGCCGATGAAGGCGGCAATTGTCTCCGGCCCCTCCGCGAGGATCAGCTTCTCGAGATCGTCGGCCAAACGGCTGGAAAACTGCTCCTCGCTCTCGCCGGGTGCCGCGTCGCGCCAATGATGCGGCGTCGACGTGTGCAGCACGTTGGCGATCGGCAGGTCGAAGGAGAGATGATTGTTCGGCAGGCCGGTCAGGCTTGCGGAAGCGATAGTGACGCCATGGTAGCCGCGCTTGCGGCTGATGATCTTCTTGCGCGCCAGCTGGCCGAGCGCATTCGACCGGTACCAGATCATCTTGATAGCCGTGTCGTTGGCCTCGGAGCCCGAATTGGTGAAATACGCCTTGCTCATCGGCACGGGCGCGATCTTCACCAGTTTCTCGGAGAGGTCGATCAGCGGCGAATGCGCCTTCGAGCCGAAATCGTGATAGAAGGGCAGCTTCGACATCTGTCGCGTGGCTGCCTCGACCAGGCGCTTTTCCGAGAAGCCGACAGCGACGCTCCACAGGCCGGCCATCGCCTCGATGTAGCGGTTGCCGGCGATGTCCTCGACATAGATGCCATCGCCCTTTTCGATCACCAGCGGGCCGGTTTCCTGATGCTTGCGGGCATTGGTGTAGCCATGCATGTGATAGCGGATATCGCGGGCTTCAGGGGAATTCGGTCTGGTATCCATGATGGCTCCTGTCTGCTTGTATCCGAGCGAAATAGAGCCGGTTCTCCTACCGAGAAGGCGGCAATTCGTGGTGCACCGTGATGCATCATCCCGCGCCCCCGCAACAAGAGCCGCGCTGTCACGATCGATAGCGCCATGGGCTTCCAAGGTTCGCCGAGGGACCATTCAAATGCCGCAGGTTTCGCCATTGCCGCTGTGCGACGAAGGCCCGGATGGATAAAGGACAAACCGTGGGCTAGATGGACTGGATATGGAAAAGGTCGATTGCATAATCGCCGGCGCCGGCGTCGTCGGTCTGGCAATAGCCCGGGGCATGGCGAAGCTGGGCCTGGACACCCTTATCCTTGAAGCAGCCGATGCCATCGGCACAGGGACCAGTTCCCGCAACTCCGAGGTCATCCATGCCGGTATCTACTATCCGCCGGGATCGCTGAAGGCGCGGCTCTGCGTCGAGGGCCGCAGCATGCTTTATCGCTATTGCGCCGAGCATTCGATCCCTCACCGACGCTGCGGCAAGCTGATCGTGGCCACGCAAGTGACCCAGGAGCCGGTGCTTGAGTCTATTCGGGACAATGCCGGCGCCTGCGGTGTGGACGATTTGCGCTTATTGAGCGCCGCCGAGGCGCAAGCGCTGGAGCCGGCGCTGCATTGCACGGCGGCCTTGCTTTCGCCGTCCACCGGAATCATCGACAGCCACGCCCTGATGTTGGCGTTGCTTGGGGAAGCCGAGGAACGGGGCGCAGTGCTTTCGCTCAACACGCGGATCGCATCGGGCCGCATCGAGGCCGGCCACATCGTGCTGGAGACGACCGACACCACGAATGGCGGGGTTTTCCAGATCGCGACGCCGCGTCTCATCAATGCCGCCGGGCTTGAAGCAGTAGCACTCGCCGGTTCGCTCGAGGGATTCGACCGACAACTCTTGCCGAACCAGCACTACGCCAAAGGCAATTACTTTTCGGCAGCACGGCGCGCGCCATTCTCGCGGCTGATCTATCCCGTCCCGGGACCCGGGGGCCTTGGTGTCCACCTGACGCTCGACCTCAACGGCGTCGCTCGCTTCGGGCCCGACGTCGAGTGGACGGAGGTTCTCGACTATCGCGTCGACCCGGCTCGCGGTGAAGCCTTCTACGGCGCGATCCGCAAATACTGGCCGGATCTCGCCGACGGTAGCCTGCAGCCCGCCTACAGCGGCATCCGGCCGAAGCTCTCCGGTCCGGGCGAGGCCAACCGCGATTTCGTCATCCAGGATGCGAAGGCGCACGGTATCGGGGGACTGGTCAATTTGTTCGGCATCGAGAGTCCTGGCCTGACATCCAGCTTGGCAATCGCCGAGCACGTCGCGAAGATTCTCACGGCGGCCGATTGATGGCCGGCCAACGCTCTGTGCCGATCGCGCGGCCGCTTGATCATGGCGGAAACGGTATCCTTCGCCTCCGCCTACCAGTTGCATGGATCAGTCCCGTCGTGGGCGGCGCAGCGTAAAGCTCTCGAAGGGCGCAATCTGCCCATCCGGTCCGACGACATCGTAGTAGGTGATCTTGATGGTCGTGAAATCGCCCGGATGCGATCCCGGGTCGAGCGCGAACGCCGCGAAACCGTAGGAGTGAGCCGCATTGCGGACCGCCGACCAGGGAGCGTCCTCCTTCACATAGACGGGCTTCCTCTTGCCCGTCGAGGCGTCGCGCTCGCCAACGGCCGTGATCACCCTGCAGGCCGGCGGGTCGAAGAACAGCTCATTGGAGGGAACGGAGGTTCCGCCGCCGCCGATGACCATGTGGACCGTGCCTTTGGTCGTGTCGATCGTGTCTGTCGCGGTGGCTGAAGGAATGGGCGTAAGCGTGGTGTTCGACTGCTGTCCGCGGATTGGGTGCGATCGCTCGTAGTGATGCTCATGGCCGCAGACAACGAGGTCGACATTGTACTTGTCGAACAGCGGCAGCCATTCCTGCCGGATCCCGAGGTCTGCACCATTGAACTTGTCTGCCGTCGAAATGGCGACCTGGTGCATGCAGACGACGATCCAGTCGATGCCGCGGTCCGAACGGGCCTCTTCCAGCTCTTTTTCAAGCCACGTTTTCTGGGCGCCGCCGGAATAGCCGCGGACGTAGGAATCGCCGCCATCCTGGTAAACGATATCGTCGTTGGCAATGCTGATCACACGTACCGACCCTGCGGTGAAAGAATACCAAAGACCGCGCGTCACATCGGTCTGGCCAGCCGCCGGCGGCACGGAAAAGTAGGTCTGATAGGCCTGGTAGCCGATCGGCCCATTGCCCAGTTCGTTCTCATGGTTACCGGGCGAAGGCATCCATGGCCGGTTGCGCGCGCTGCGGCTGTTGTTGGACCAGAAATCCCACCAGGTCCGAACCCGGTCTTCGGCAAGATTGGCGTAGCAAAGATCGCCGTTGAAGAGATGGAACAAGGGCCGAAGCCGCTCCACGCCCATCGTCGTGTCGCCGGCGGCCGGCGAACCGAGATTATCGTTCACGAAAATCCGTTTTGGGTTGTCCGTCGTCGGTTGGTGCGTGTGGTCCTCCTTGCCGAGCGTGGGGGTCCCCTGATCCCCGAAACTGGTGAAGGTGATTGCGGCGCGCCCGTGCGGCGATGTCTGGAAAGTGCCGAAATCCGGCTCCGCGCCATCGTGCAAAGCGGCGTAGAGGTAGGAGGTGGCTGCCTTCAGCCCGTGGATCTTCGCATGATAGGCATAGACGATCTTGCCTGACTTCCCGTCGGTATAGCTGACCTGATCGGCCGTCACGATCTGCTCAAGCGCGCCATCGAGCTGCCCGAGCAAAACGCGCGGATTCTCGACGGGCTGCAAGTTGTGCCACGACACCACCATCTGGGTCGACGCATCCGACCCAAATTGAAGATGCAACCCGGCAATGGCGGGCGCATTCGTCGAGCCAGGCGTGGGAGGCGACAAGGCCGAGACTTTTGAACCCTCGGCCGCCGCTTCGCCGGCGAAAGAGGCGATGACCAGGGCTGCACCGCCTATACCGGCCGCGGCCAGCAGCTTGCGACGGCTAAGTTCGAGATCTTTGTCAGTGCTAGCCATTATGACCGCAGCCTCCTTCAGGTGTTATCGAGAAGGAAGCCTAGGGGCACTCAATGACAATCTGACGTCGAGCACCGGTCTGCTGGAAGGCGGCGTCAGCGTTTCGGGGAAGCACCCAAGGACCGGGAGCGAACCCGCCTTCCCTCGCTTGGGCGCACGGCTCTGCTTCAAACGGCAACGGCCCGCTGATGCGGGCCGTTTTGAGTTTGGTTGCGGGGACAGG
>NZ_JANINM010000454.1 GCF_024509055.1 Mesorhizobium sp.
CGCTGGATGGCGCCTTCGATCTCCTTGCCGGCGACCATCATCAGGTCGGCCATCTCGTCGACGATGATGACGATGTAGGGCATCGGCGCGAGGTCGATCGCCTGCTCCTCGAACAGCGGTTCGCCGGTGCCCTTCTCGAAGCCGGTCTGCACCTGCATGACGACGATCTCGCCTTTGTCGCGGGCAGCCGCAGCGCGCTGATTGTAGCCGTCTATGTTGCGCACGCCGAGGCGGGCCATCTTGCGATAGCGGTCCTCCATCTCGCGCACCGCCCATTTCAGCGCGGTGACCGCCTTCTTCGGGTCGGTGACGACGGGCGTCAAAAGATGCGGGATGCCGTCATAGATCGACAGCTCCAGCATCTTGGGGTCGACCATGATGAGGCGGCACTCTTCCGGCTTCAGGCGGTAGAGCAACGACAGGATCATGGTGTTGATGGCGACCGACTTGCCCGAGCCGGTGGTGCCGGCCACGAGCAGATGCGGCATCTTGGCGAGCTCGGCGATGACGGGCTCGCCGCCGATGGTCTTGCCGAGGCACAGCGCCAGGCTGGCGCCGGTGTTCTGGAAGCCGTCCGATCCGATCAGCTCGCGGAAATAGACCGTCTCACGCGTCTCGTTGGGCAGCTCGATGCCGATGACGTTGCGGCCGGGAACCACCGCCACGCGCGCCGAGACAGCCGACATGGAGCGGGCGATGTCGTCGGCCAGGCCGATGACACGCGACGACTTCACGCCTGGCGCAGGCTCGAACTCATAGAGCGTGACGACCGGGCCGGGGCGGACGTGGATGATCTCGCCCCTGACGCCGAAGTCCTCCAGCACGCTTTCGAGCAGGTCGGCGTTCTGCTCCAGCCGCTCCTGCGACATGTAGAAGCCCTGGCCTTCGGGCGGGTGTTGCAGAAGGTCTTCGGACGGCAACTCGTAGGCGTCGCCCGCCGTGGCAGCGCCGGTCTCCGCCAGCGGCGGCGGCAGCGCGCGGGAGGCATGCCTGGCGCCCCCGGCTCTCGCCTTAGGCGGAGCCGACACGACGTCGGCAGGCTTCGCCGGGCCAGCTGCCACGCGTCGTGGCGCGACCTGGGCAGCTGCCTTGGTGTCCGAAGCCTCGGCGGCCACTGGCGCCTCCGTCGGCGCGGGAACGATCGAAGCGTTGAAGTGCCACTCGATGGTGCGATAGAGCGACGTGATCGCGCCTGGGAACTCCAGTTCCGCCGGTCGCGCGGTGACCGGCGGTGCCGATGCCGGAACGACGGCGGTGGAACGGCCCGGCTCGTCCCGCCGCGCCCGCGACAGGCGCTCGGCCATGATCGGCACGGCGAACTCGAAAAAGGCATGGTCGGACAGATAGGACCAGCGCGCGCCGAGCGGACGCGGCTTGTCGGCAGGCGGGGCCACGGCCGGCGTGGCGATCGCCGCCGGGCTGGGTCGAGTGGCGGCAGCCGTCACCTGGCGATTCGCCTGCGGGCGATTCGGGGACAAGGGCGGGGTGGCGGGAGCGGCGGCCGTGCTGGCAACCGGTTGCACCGGCACGGCCTTGAGCGTGGCCGTTGGCGCGGACACCGGCGACGTGGATTTTTCAGCGGCAACGGGGCCGGTAGCCCCGGCAGCGGCGGCGGCGCGCTTGACGTTGTTGTCGTCATCGTCCTGGGAAGGATGCCGTTTCGTCATATCCGAATCCGGCGTGCGGGTGAAACGCACGTTGGGCGCCAGGAAGAAGTAGTCCTGCCAGGTAGGGCGCTCGAAAGCATCGCCGTTGGCCGGCTTCGGGGAGCTGGCGCGATAGGCCTCAGGAACAGATGCGCGCAGGCTCACCACTTGCCCGGTAGCCTGCGGCGTGGCCAGCTGGCGCTCGCTTTCGGACTGCCCGGACCCGCCCTCCTCGTAAGCCGCCATGCCTGAAAGATTTGCCCGAGGAAACCGCGTGGATGCCATGCTCAAGACTCGCCGATTGACTGTCCTTCGAGACATAGGAACCGATGGTTAACAGGGTCCTTCCAAGGAGCGCGGTAATGACGCCGACGACGTGAGATCGCCATGGCGGGATCGCCGACCATCTCCCCTTGCGCGAGCCAGACGGCTCGGGACGACCGTGCAATCGCTCGCACCGCCTCGACTTCAGATATGGCGCCTACGCTAGGCCAGAATGCCGCAATCCGGAGTACCGCGCCTCCTGCCGATTCGCGACCGAGACGATCCAGGCCCGCAGCTCCGAGCCATGTGGTTTCTGCAGCGCCGAGCGATCCCAGGCGAGGAAGTACGGATCGGGCAGGCGAAGCGGAAGGTTGAACGGCACCACCAGCCGGCCGGAGGCAATGTCGTCGCCCGCCATGGACAATTGCGCCAGCACGAAGCCGCGACCGTTGATGGCGGCGTCAATGGCCGCGCTCGACAACGAGAACGCGACTTCGCCAGACATCTTGCGGTATTTCGCGCCGATGCTTGTCGCCCACTCGCTCCAGGTCGGCGGCGAGCGATGCTCGCGTGCCCATTCGATTGCCAGCAGCGGCCGTTCGAGGATGTCGACCGGCTTGCGCAAGGGCAGCCGCTCCAGAAGCGCCGGCGAGCAGGCCGGCACCACCCAGTCGGTGAACAGCTCGACATAGTGATCGTAGTCACGGTTCTTCGCACCGTAGGATATGCGGAAATCGAGTTGCTCCTCGCCGAAACGCGCCTCGGCTTCGGAGCCAATCAGCCGCACGGTGGCGCCCACATGGTGCGCCTGCCAGTCGAAAAGCTGGGGCGCCAGCCATTTGCTGGCGAGCGAGGGCAAGCACGAGACAGTCAGCGCGCTCTCGGTGCGCGCCCGCTCGAGCAGTTCTCCGGCCTGCCGGATGCTATCGAAGCCCGCCGACACCGCCGTATGGTAGAGACGGCCCCATGAGGTCAGCGTGAGCACCCTGCCGCGGCGCTCCAGAAGCTGAACGCCAAGGACCTCTTCCGCCTTTCGGATCTGCTGGCTGACAGCGCCGGGCGAAACGCCGAGTTCGTCGGCTGCCCCTGTGACGCTGCCGAGACGCCCGAAGGCTTCGAACGCCTGTATCGCGCGCAAGGGTGGAGGGTTCTTCACGACATTGCATCCGGATGCTTGTTTTAGTTTTTCTAAAATAGAAGCCAGCTGCAAGCACTTTTTGCGCTGCCGCAGCGATTTTAGAACTTCCCGAAAGACAGGCGTCTCAGGGAGGAAGCGGCCATGTTTCTCAGGAATTGCTGGTACGTCGCCGCGTGGAATCACGAGGTCGGCCATAACGAGCTGAAACCCATGAAGGTCCTTGGCGAAGACGTCGTGCTGTACCGCAGGACGGATGGCGTCGTCGCCGCGCTGGAGGATGCCTGCCCGCACCGCAAGTTGCCGCTGTCGATGGGGCGCATCAAGGGCAATGATGTCGAATGCGGCTACCATGGCCTAACGTTCGACTGCACCGGCACCTGCACCCGCGTCCCCGGCGCGGAGAAGATTCCGCATGTGGCGCAGGTGCGCAGCTATCCGATCGCCGAGCGCTACGGCCTGCTCTGGGTCTGGATGGGCGATGCCGCCAAGGCCGATCCGGCCAAGATCTTTCAGGTCGAGCACTGGGGCGATCCCACGTGGGGCGTCAATCGCGGCGAGTCCATGCTGCTCGAATGCAATTATCTCTACATGACGGACAACCTGCTCGACCCCTCGCACGTCGCCTGGGTTCATCAGTCTTCCTTCGGCAATGCCGCCGCCGAGGAAGCCCCGCTCGAGACGACAGTCGGCGAGGACGGCGTGACCGTCTGGCGCTGGATGGTCAACGTCGAGCCCGCGCCATTCTACGCGCCCTATCTCAAATTCTCAGGCAAATGCGACCGCAAGCAGCACTACGAGGTACGCTATCCAAGCCACGCCATCATCAAGGCGATCTTCGTGCCGGCCAATACAGGCGGCGAAGGCAAAGCCCTCCACGAGGATGTCTTCCTCATGGACAGCTACAACTTCATGACCCCCGTCGATGAGAACCACACCAGGTACTACTGGTTCCAGATGCGCAATTTCGCGCCCGACGACGAGGAGATCTCGCGCCAGTTCGCCAAGTCCGTGCGCGGAGCCTTCGACGAGGACCGTGTGGTGCTCAACGCCGTGCACAAGGGCATGGCCAACATGCGCACCCCCAATCTCGACCTCAAGATCGACGTCGGGCCGCTGCGCTTCCGCCGCAACCTGGCCCGGCTGATCGCTGCCGAGGAACAGCAGCTGGCGGCCGCGGAATGAACGCCTACGCCGCCCCCGTCAGTGCACGCCGGAGCGGATTTCGCGAGCTCAAGGTGGCGGGCAAGGTGCGTGAAAGCGCAACCATAAGCTCGTTCCATCTGGAGCCGGTCGAAGCGGAAGGCTGGAGGCCTTTTGAGCCAGGCCAATTCCTCGTCTTTCGCATGCCTGCCAGGGGCGGCGGCTTCGTTCTCAGGAACTACAGCGTGTCGTGCTCGCCGGAGTCACGGGGCCGCTATCGCATCACCGTCAAGCGCGAGGCCGCGCCTAGCGCCGATGTGCCGGACGGCGTCGGCTCTTGTTATCTCCATGATCACGTCGAGGTCGGAGACATCCTGCTGGCAGAAGGACCGCGCGGCGACTTCGTGCTCGATGGCGAGAGCAAGCGGCACGTGGTGCTATTGAGCGGCGGCGTTGGGCTGACGCCGCTGGTCGCGATGCTGCACGCCTTGGCCGCGACCGAGCGGAAGGTGCTTTTCATCCACGCCTGCGACAATGGCGACGTGCATGCCCTTCGTGACGAGGTCGAGATGCTGGTTGCCTCACGACCGGGCATGACCACGCATTTCTGCTACCGTCTCCCGACCGTGGGGGATCGGGCCGCCGGCCGCCATCATAGCGAGGGCGTGGTGACGCGCGAGCTGCTGCAGCGGCTCCTTCCACTCGACGACTATGACTTTTATCTTTGCGGCCCTCCGCCTTTCATGCAGGCCGTGCACCGCGCGCTGCGCGGGCTCGGTGTGCCCAAGCAGCGCATCGCCTACGAGTTCTTCGGCCCGGCGACCGTGCTGGAAGCGCCGGCCGAACCGGTTCGCGTGACGCCGCCGCCGCCAGCGTTGGTGGCAGCGGCCGGGGCCATGACGGTGGAATTCCGCAAATCGGGCCATACGGCTGCCTGGGACCCGACTGCCGAGTCGCTGCTCGCCTTTGCCGAGGCTCAGGGTCTTTCCCCCGATTTCAGCTGCCGCGCCGGTATATGCGGCACCTGCAAGTCGCGCCTGGTTTCTGGCGAGGTCGCCTATTTCGAGGAGCCGCTGGATGAGCCGCCTCCCGGCGAAGCCCTGTTGTGCTGCTCCAAGCCAAGAGGATCGGTCGTCCTGGACCTTTGACTGGGCGGAAGCCCGCAAAAGTACGCACTCCCCAGAGAACGGAAGCATCGGCGTGGACAATTCAGTCAAAAGCGGTTCGCAAAACGGCCTGGCATTCAACCCCAATGTCGCGGCCCTGCCGCCCTACAATGCTGGCATGAACGTCGCGGTCGCCCGTGCGATCTCGGGCCGCACCGACGTTGCGCGCCTTGCCAGCAATGAAAATCCCGACGGATGCTCGCCGGCCGTCCTCGCAGCTTTGGCCTCGCCGGCGCTGGAGCCGTGGCGTTACGCCGATCCCGCCTGCGCAACGCTGCGCGCCGCTTTGGGACGCAAGCTCGCGGTCGAACCGGACACCATCGTCGCTGGCAACGGTTCGGAGGAGCTGATCGCCGCAGTGTCCCGAGCCATGCTTGTGCCCGGAGCCGGCGTGGTCACCGTGGTTCCGAGCTTCGGCCTGCACGAGATCGAGCCGCTCGCACAGGGGGCGGTCGTCACGAAAGTTGCCATGACCGACGATCTCGGCTTCGACCTCGCCGCGCTTGAGGAGGCTATCGCCGCCGGCCCCCGTGTCGTCTTCCTGTCCTCGCCGTGGAATCCGGTCGGCCCGGCGCTCGGGCGGCGGTCGTTGGAGCGATTGATCGCGGCGGTTAAGCCCGGCACGCTGTTGGTGCTCGACGAAGCCTATTTCGAATTCGCCGACGGTTCGTGTCCCGACGGACTGGAAGTGCTGCGGGCGAGCGACATTCCCTTCGTCGTGCTGCGAACCTTTTCCAAGGCCTATGGGCTGGCGGGGTTGCGCGTCGGCTACGCCGTCTGTTCCGACGCCGAGCTGGCACGCGTGGTGTCGGCCGCCAAGACACCTTTCAACGTCAATGCCGCGGCGCAGGCGGCGGCCATCGCGGCCCTTAGCGACGAGGCGTGGGTGCATGCATCGGTCGCTCGCCTGCGCGGCGAGCGCTCGCGCATCGCCGCGCTGCTCCAAGGACTTGGTTTCCAGGTCGCGTCCTCCCAGACGAATTTCCTGTTCTTCGATTGCGGCGGCGACAGCGCGACCATTGCCAGCGCGTTGCTTCAGGAAGGCATCATCGTCAAGGCGTGGCGCGAAAGAGGCTACGAGGCCTATTTACGCGTCACCATTGGCAAGCCCGCCGACAATGACCGCCTCGTCGGCGCGCTCGCCAGGGTCGTGCGTCAATGAACGGCTTGCATTTCAGCCAAGTCGGATTGCACGGCGCGCACATGGCTGTCCCGCATATGCTTCTCGGCGAGATACGTGCGGTCGTCGGCGCGCGGAACTTGCGCATGGGCGCTGCCGCCGATGTCGATCCCGGCAGCAACCCTGACAATCTCGGCGCCGGTCTCATCGTCGCACCTGCCACGACCGAAGAGGTCGCGGCAGTCATGCGCTTGTGCGACCGGCACGGCGTGCCGGTCGTCGCCCAGGGCGGACGTACGGGGCTGGTCGGCGGCGGTGTCTCAAAGCCCGGCGAGATCGTGCTTTCGCTCGACCGGATGAACCGCATCGAACGGCTGGACGCGGTCGAGCGCACGGCCGTCGTCCAGGCTGGCGTGGTCCTGGAAACGCTGCAGCAGGCGGCGGCCGAGCACCGGCTCGAACCCGGCATCGACCTTGCCGCGCGCGGCAGCGCCACCATCGGCGGCATGATCTCGACCAATGCCGGTGGCGTCATGGCCTTCAGCAACGGCGTCATGCGCCACAGGGTGCTTGGCCTCGAGGCCGTGCTGGCGGACGGCAGCGTCTACCGCGACATGACCCGGGTTGTGAAAAATGCCGCCGGCTACGATCTCAAGCATCTTTTCATCGGCGCCGAAGGCACGCTCGGCGTCGTAACGCGAGCGGTTCTCAAGCTCGATCCCATCCCTCGGGCCACGGCAACTGCGTTGTTCGGCCTGCCATCGGTTGCGGCCGCGCTCGATCTCATCCGCCTGGCGCTCGACAGCGAAACGGGCCAGCTCCGCGCGGCCGAGGCGCTCTGGCGGCCTTTCATCGAGCTCACCGCTTCGGCGCATGGCTGGTCGGAACCCGACTTCGAACTCGACCGGCCAGTCTGCCTTTTGCTGGCGCTCGGAGGCGGACGCGAGGACGCGCTGCGCACCGAATTCGAAAAGCTCTTCGGCGACATCCTGGAGCGCCATCCTGACACGACCGGCATCGTCGCCGGCTCAAAGCGGCAGGAAGAAGCGCTGTGGCGACTGCGCGAGGACACGGACGTCGTCTACTGGGCACATCCGGCGGCGCCGTCCTACGACGTGTCGGTGCCGCTCTCGCAGATCGATGGATATGTCCGGGCAATTCTCTCCCGGCTCACCGATATCGACCCTGAATTGAAACCCTACGTCTTCGGACATCTCGCCGACGGAAACCTGCATATCGTGCTCAACCGTCAAGGCCCGCTGCCGGAGCCACTCGCATCGGCCGTGGAGGCTGTCCTCTATGCCGATCTTGCCGCCCTTGGCGGCTCCTTCTCGGCCGAACACGGCGTGGGTTCCAAGCGCATCCACTCGCTGGCCGCCACGGCCGACCGAACCAAGTTGAAGCTGATGAGGCGGGTCAAGGACGCGCTCGACGGCCATTCGCTGATGAACCCGGGAAAGGTGTTGCCCCATGCGTGATGTAGCCGCGGCGCGCTCCTATTCGGTCGGCTTCGCCGAACTTCGCCAGCGCTTCCGCAACGCCGCCCAGCGCGCCGGCGCCGAGCTGACGGAGTATGTCCATCCCCTGCACGGACCCGGGGGCGAAGTGCTGGCCACCGACGTCGCACTGATCGGCCGGCGCGGCGCAGCAAAGCTTATGGTTCTGATCTCCGGCACGCACGGCGTCGAGGGTCAGTTCGGATCTGCCTGCCAGACGGCCTGGCTTGAGGAGAACACGCCGTGGAGGTTGCCGGACGATACCGCAATCCTCGCCATCCATCTCATCAACCCCTGGGGCACGGCGTGGTCGCGCCGTGTCAACGAGGACAATGTCGACCTCAACCGCAATTTCATCGATTGGCAGGCCGACGCGCCGAAGAACGACAAGTATGCCGATCTTCACACGGCGCTCGTCTGCCATGAATGGGAAGGCCCCGATCGCGTCCAGGCCGACGAAGCGCTGGAAGCGGCGAGGACGCGGCTCGGCGGCCATGCCGGCATCGCGCCCATCATCGAGGCGGGCCAGTATCAGTTTCCGGACGGCCTGTTCTACGGCGGTGCCGGACCGGTCTGGTCGAACCGCACGCTCAACGACATTCTGATCGCATTCGCCGCGCGGGCGCGGCATGTCGTGGTCTTCGACATGCATACGGGCGCCGGCCCTTACGGCTATCCGGCCCTGCTGTCGGTCGCCGAAGGCGAGCATGACGGGCTTGCATGGGGCAAGGCCATCTTCGGTCCGGCGCTGTCGGTGGTGTTGACAGGCAGGGATGCCAGGACCGACACCGGCATCGCCGCCACGGCGACCGGCTATGTTTCGGCGGCCGTGCGCAAGGCCATGCCCGATGCGCGGGTGCTGCCGCTGGTTGTCGAGTGCGGCACGCTCGACGGCGCCAAGGTGATGGATGCAGTACAGGCCGACAACTGGCTGCACCTCTACGGCAAGGTGGATTCCCCGCTCGGACAGCGCATCAAGGCTACCTTGCGCGCCGCCTTCATCCCCGAGGATGCCGATTGGCAGTGGAACTCGCTGGCAACGAGCCTACGCTATTTCGACCGCGCCTTCGCCGATCTCAAGGCGGTGGACGCCGCCATCGACGACAAGCCGCGAACGGCCGCGCCAGTCGCCGTGACCAGTATCGCCCAGCCACATCCCGCGGCCGTCGCCGCGCGGTCCAAGCCGGCCGTCGAGATACTCGACCTCCACAAGAGCTTTGGTCAGGTCGAAGTTCTGAGCGGCGTCAGCCTTTCGGCAAGCGCCGGCGAGGTGGTGTCGATGATCGGCTCATCCGGTTCCGGCAAGAGCACCTTCCTTCGCTGCATCAACATGCTCGAGCGGCCCAATGGCGGCCGCATCATCGTCGACGGCGAAGAGATCAGGATGAAGAAGTCTTCGGACGGACGCTCTCATCCGGCCGACATGCGGCAGGTCGAGCGTATCCGCGCCCGCGTCGGCATGGTGTTCCAGAGCTTCAACCTGTGGCCGCACCTGACGGTGCTCGAAAACATCATCGAGGCGCCCATCCACGTCTTGAAGGAGCGCCGTGACGAGGCCGTCGAACACGCCCATGCGCTGCTGATGAAGGTCGGGCTGTCCGACAAACACGCCCGGTATCCCGGCCAGCTGTCCGGAGGCCAGCAGCAGCGCGCGGCGATCGCCCGCACGCTCGCCATGCGGCCCAAGGTGATCCTGTTCGACGAGCCGACCTCGGCGCTCGATCCCGAACTGGTCGGCGAGGTGCTGCGCGTCATCCGCCAGCTCGCCGAGGAAGGCAACACCATGATCCTCGTGACGCACGAGATGCAGTTCGCGCGCGAGGTGTCGCACAAGATCCTCTTTCTCCATCGCGGCAAGGTGGAGGAGGAGGGAGCGCCGGCGGAGCTGTTCGCCAATCCGCGCTCGGAACGCCTGCGCCAGTTCCTGGCTCGGACGCTCTGACCGGGGCGCGATCAAGGAGCAACAGGGCGCAAGCCCGATGCACGCCCACAAACCTTCAACAATGGGGAACTCAATGAAACTGAAAATCCTGTCACTGCTCGCTTTCCTGGCCGCCGGTATGAACAGTTCTTTCGCCGCGGGTGAACTCTCGATCGGCACCGAAGGCGCCTATCCGCCCTGGAGCATGGCCGATGCCTCCGGCAACGTTACCGGCTTCGATGCCGATGTCGGCGCGTTGCTATGCGCCAAGCTCGACAAGAAGTGCCACTTCGTCGTGCAGGCCTTCGACGGCCTGATCCCGGCGCTGAAGGCCAAGCGCTTCGACGTCATCATCTCTGGCATGTCGATCACGGCCGAACGCAAGAAGGAGATCAACTTCAGCGTCGGCTACGCCGAGCTCGCCAACATGTTCGTGGCGCCGAAGGGCTCTGATCTCGCCGGCATCAAGGACATCGACACTCTGCTCAAGTCGCTCGACGGCAAGAAGGTCGGCGTCCAGGCCGGCACCACCCATGCGCATTTCCTCGAAAAGCGCGCGCCCAATGCCGACCTCAAGACCTACGACACGCTCGACCAGATGCAGATCGATCTGGCGGCGGGCCGTATCGACACCGCCTTCGCGGACGCTTCCGCGCTGCAGGACTTCCTCGACAAGCCGGATGGCAAGAACTTCCAGCTCGTCGACGTGAAGATCCAGAGCACCTTCGATCCGTCGCTGGGCGAGGGCATCGGCGTCGGCATCGCGCAGGACAACACCGCGCTGAAAGCCGACATCGACAAGGCGCTGTGCGAGCTGATTGCCGACGGCTCGGTCGCCAAGGCCAGCGAGAAATGGTTCAAGTCCGACATTTCTCGTCCCTGCAAGTGAGTAACCGGAGGCGACCGTCCGCCAAGACGGTCGCCTCGATCAGGTCCCGAGGCGGCCTTGCCGCCGGCCCGGACCAAATCGACATCGGAAAGCTTGGGTCCCAATGGAACTTGGTCTTTGGCAAGTGTGGGAAGGCGGCTGGGTCAGCGCCATCATGCGCGGCGCGGCAATCACCATTGCCGTGGCCATCGTCGCCATGCTGGGCGGCTTCGTCGTCGGCGTGATCTGCGGGCTGATCAAATGGGGTCGCGTGCGTCCGCTGACTTATGTCGTCGACGGCTACACGGCGCTGGTTCGCGGCGTGCCCGAACTGCTCATCATCTACCTGCTGTTCTTCGGTTCGGTCGAGTTCGTGACGCGGGTGGCGACGGCCTTCGGCTATGCCGGCCTGGCCGACAGCGGCTATGCTTTCATCATTGCCGTCATCGCCATCGGCTCGATCTCGGGCGCCTATTCCACCGAGGTGGTGCGCGGCGCTCTCGCCGCCATCCCGCAAGGGCAAATCGAGGCGGCCCGGGCGCTGGGCATTCCCGGTCTGCGCATCTTTCGCCGCATTATCCTGCCGCAGATGCTGCGCATCGCCATTCCCGGCATGAACAATGTCTGGCAGGTCACCATCAAGGACACAGCCCTCGTCTCCGTGGTGGGCCTTCAGGAGTTGATGCGAACGGCCTTCATCGGCTCCAACACAACCCGCCACCCCTTCATCTTCTACCTCATCGCGGCGGTGGTCTATCTCGCGATCACGCTGATCAGCCAGGCCGCCGTCGACCAGGCCGAACGCATGCTCAGCCTTCGCGCAAGGAAGTAATCCGAATGGACCTCGAACTCATCCAGCAGGCGGTTCCGGTGCTTTTGAAAGGGCTGAAGGTCACCGCCATCCTCACCTTCCTGTCAGTGCTGACCGGCTTCAACCTCGGCCTTGGGCTGGCCATCATGCGCCTGTCGTCGAACAGGCTGGTTTCCGGCTTTGCCAAGGGCTACAGCACGGTCTTTCGCGGCACGCCGCTGCTGGTGCAGATCTTCCTGTTCTATTATGGCCTCGGTCAGCTGTCTTTCGTCAAAGACAACGCGGCATTGTGGTGGGTGGTCAGCGACGGCGCGCGCTGCGCGGTGCTGGCGCTGGCGCTCAACACGGCCGCCTACACATCGGAGATCCTGCGCGGCGGCTTGATGTCGGTGCCGGCGGGTCTCGTCGAGGCAGCGCAGGCCTGCGGCATGTCGCGCGCCTTGCGCTTCCGCCGCATCGAGTTTCCGCTCGCTATCCGCCAGGCATTGCCGGCCTATGGCAATGAACTGGTTCTGACGCTGAAGGGCACCAGCCTTGCTTCCACGATCACGGTCCTGGAAGTCACCGGCTACGCCAAGCGACTGATGAGCCAGACCTTCGCGGTGTTCGAGATATTCGCCATCGCCGGCGCGTTCTACCTGGCGATCAATCTCCTGCTGATCACCTCGGTGCGCCTGCTGGAGCGCCGCCTCAACCGTCACCAGTCGCGGTGAAAATTTCCGCTGTCGGACAGGGCGGGGTTGCCATCCCTTGGCGAGCAACGAGACATAGGCCCGCAAATCGGTTCGGGCATAGGCGCCAACCAGTCGGTCACCGGTCAGCTCGATGAATTGAGCCTCACGCAGGTCGTTCGCGTTCGTAGTGTCGCCGCCTGACTCTGTCCGCCCAGCGGCGATGACTGTGGCGTCTGCGCAGACGCATCGGGAAGGGGGCGACCCCTTGGCGGAGAGGGAGGGATTCGAACCCCCGATACCCTTGCGAGTATGCCGCATTTCGAGTGCGGTGCATTCGACCACTCTGCCACCTCTCCGCGAGGTCATGGTCGGCCGTTGCCGGCGCGGCGCACTAGATAACGGCTGACCGCCGCAGTTACAAGGCCTTATTCGCGCGATTTGCCGCTTCGTTGAAAGTCGCCGGAATCGACGCTGTCCAGCCTTATGCGTCAAGTCCGGCCGGCACTTGCCTTGACTTGCGCGCAACCTTCGGTTAGGGACAGCCCGCAATCGGCGTGGAGGGTGCTCCGCGCCGCTTGTTTTTTGAACCCGCAGACTGACAAAAAGACGGCCGAACCGCCCCTAGCGGTTCATCAAGGCCGACCGAACAGCGAAAGGCAAAAAAATGTTCGCAGTCATCAAAACGGGCGGCAAGCAGTATCGCGTCGCCGCCAACGATCTCCTGAAGATCGAGAAACTCGAAGCCAAGGTCGGCGAAATCGTCGAGATCGGCAATGTGCTCGCGCATGGCGAGGGCGAGAATGTCACCTTCGGCGCGCCGTTCGTCGATGGCGCAATGGTCACGGCGGAAGTCGTCGAGCAGGGCAAGAACCGCACCGTCATCGCTTTCAAGAAGCGCCGCCGCCAGAACTCGCGCCGCAAGATCGGCCACCGTCAGCTTCTGACCACCGTTCGGATCTCCGAGATCCTGCTGGGTGGCGCCAAGCCGGCGAAGAAGGCCGCCGCGAAGCCGGAAGCCAAGGCTGAAGTCGCCGCCGAGGCGAAGGCCGAAGCCGCGCCGAAGGCGAAGAAGGAAGTCAAGGCAGAGGCCGCCGGCGAAGAGAAGGCCGCGCCGCTGTTCAAGGCGCCGAAGGGCGAGCCGGATGACCTCACCGTGATCAAGGGCATCGGCCCGGTCGCGGCGAAGGACCTGGCCGAGCAGGGCATCGTCACCTTCGCGCAGCTCGCCAAGCTCAGCGACAAGGATGTCGCCAAGATCGACGAGCACATGCCGTTCAGCGCCGACCAGATCAAGGACTGGCGCGAGCAGGCCAAGGGATTGGCGAAGAAGGATTGAGACGGACCGGCGACGATCGTCGCCGGTGCGCACTTGAAACGGAACGCGAACGCGTTCATAAGACCATTCAAGCGCCGCAGGGCGCATCGGAGTTAGTTAGATGGCACACAAGAAAGCTGGCGGTTCGTCGCGCAATGGTCGCGACTCCCATTCCAAGCGGCTCGGCGTGAAGAAGTTCGGTGGCGAAGCCGTGATTGCCGGCAACATCATCATTCGTCAGCGCGGCACGCAATGGCATCCGGGCACCAATGTTGGCATGGGCACGGACCACACCCTTTTTGCGCTCGAAGCCGGCGCAGTCACCTTCAACAAAAAAGCCAACGGTCGAACCTACGTGTCGGTAAACCCGATTACCAAAGCAGCGGAGTAGCCGGTTCCGCACCATAACACCGGCGCCCATCTCGGGAACCGGTGTCTGGCCAGGCCAGGAAAAGGATCAGGAGAGATGGGCTCGCCCTCTCTCCTTTTTCATTTTTCTATGCCCTGGAGGACTAAAATGGTTGCCGAAGCGGAAGCGATAGAAGACGAAAGTTACGCGATCGATTGCCCGGTGCTCGCCACCGAGCGGCTGGTCATGCGCGCCCCGCGCGACGTCGATGTCGAGCAACTCGTCGCTTTGGCCGACAACCGTCACGTGGCCGAGATGCTGGCCCGCATGCCGCATCCCTATGGCGAAGCCGAGGCGCGCACTTTCCTTGCCATGGCTTCATCCCGGCGCGCCGGCATCGTCTATGCGCTGACGGTCAAGGACAGCGGCGCGTTCGTCGGCTGCGCCGGGCTCAACACCACCGATCGCGGGCTGGAACTCGGCTACTGGATCGGCGAGCCCTTCTGGAAGCGCGGTTACGCGACGGAGGCCGCTCACGCGCTGGTCGACCTCGCCTTCCAGAAGACCTCGATCCAGGTGCTGCACGCCTCGACCCGGGTCATCAACCCGGCCTCGCGCCGCGTCATCCACAAATGCGGCTTCCAGTATGCCGGCCAGGGCATGCTGAACTCGATCGTCGCCGGCCAGGTGCCGGTCGAGCGCTACCGCCTGGA
>NZ_JANINM010000455.1 GCF_024509055.1 Mesorhizobium sp.
GTTCGAACGAAGGCAGCCGGATCACGGTGTCGCCGGGCTTGCGGCTCGCGCCCTCATCGGCGGAATCGAGATCGTCGGCATGAAGTTCCGTGTAGTGCTCGGGCACACGGCGGAACAGGGCGACGCCCCTGATGGTATCGAGATCGCGTGTCGCGTCGCCTGCGGCCATCCGGTTCGCCACCTCGACGACGGCGCGCTCGGCATTGCCGTAGATCAAGAGGTCCGCCTTGGCGTCGGCCAGGATCGAGCGGCGCACCTTGTCGGACCAGTAGTCGTAATGGGCGATGCGGCGCAGCGAGGCTTCGATGCCGCCCAGCACGATAGGCACGTCCTTGTAGGCCTCACGGCAGCGCTGCGTATAGACGATCGTGCAGCGGTCCGGTCGCTTGCCGCCTTCGCCGCCCGCCGTATAGGCGTCGTCATGGCGCAGCTTGCGGTCCGAGGTGTAGCGGTTGACCATGGAATCGAGGTTGCCGCCGGTGACGCCGAAGAACAGCCGCGGCCTGCCCAGCGCCTTGAACGGCTCCGCCGATTGCCAGTCGGGCTGCGAGATGATGCCGACGCGAAAACCCTGGGATTCGAGCAGGCGGCCGATGATCGCCATGCCGAAGCTCGGATGATCCACATAGGCGTCGCCGGTGACGAGCACGATGTCGCATTCATCCCAGCCGAGCGCCGTCATCTCGGCGCGGCTCATCGGCAGGAACGGCGCTGCCCGTCCGGCATGAGGCCCGCGAACGGAAAGCGGAATGATCTCTTTTTGGGCGCTGGCTATGGTTTCCATGGCCGCGACGTATAGGCCGACGCCAGAGCGAATTCAATTAAACCTCGACTTGGGGCTGCTGAAACTTCACTCCAGACCCTTCGCCAGCCGAAGGCGGGTCAGGCCGCGGCGTCGGTCATTCGTGCCCGCACCAGGGTCGCCGCGGCGTGGCCGGCGGCGGTGATGTAGTCGGGGTCGTGGTGGATCAGCATGCTGGAAAAGGCGCCGTCCATCAAAAGCACGATCTCGCGCGCCAGCATCTTCGGCTCGCGCACGCCATGGCTTAAAAGCTCGCCAGCGAGCCACTTCTCGAACTTTGTCTTGTGGCGCGAGCCCGCCTTCACCGCCGGGTGCCCGGGCATCGATGCGAGTTCCGCCGCCGTGCGCAGGAAGCCGCAGCCCTTCCATTTGGGATGGCGCGCCACCCGCGCCAGATTGGTGAAGATCGCCGCCACCTTCCTGTCCGCGCCGCCCTCGGTGGCGTCGAACCAGCCGGCCATCTGCTCGAGGTTCGGCTGGTCGCGACCGTCGAGATAGGCGGTGATCAGGTCGTCCTTGCTCTTGAAGTGGTAGTAGAGTGTGCGCTTGGTCAGCCCCGCTTTCTCGGCCACAGCATCGACGCTGACGCGGCCGATGCCCTCGGCGTAGAACAGCTTGGTCGCCGCGTCGACAAGGCGTTTGCGGGTCGGGTTGGGTTTCTCGCTCATCCCAAAAGTATACCGACTAGTGAATATACAAGCAATCGAAAGCCTGCTCCTTGTCCGGCCGAACGATGGACAAGGAGAAGAGACATGAACGAGCCGATCCTGAGCGAGACCCGCGACCAGGTCACGATCCTCACCCTCAATCGCCCGGAAAAGCTGAACGCGTTGAATTGCGCGCTGATCGACCGACTGCTTGCGATCCTCGACAGGATCGAAACCGACAATGCCGTGCGCGCCGTCATCCTCACCGGGGCGGGCGAGCGCGCCTTTTCCGCCGGCGCCGACATCCACGAGTTCTCCCAAAGCGTGGCCAAAGGGACCGACGTGGCGCTGCGCGATTTCGTCATGCGCGGCCAGCGTCTGACGGCGCGGCTGGAAGCCTTCCGCAAGCCGGTGATCGCCGCGGTCAACGGCATCGCCTTCGGCGGCGGCTGCGAAATCGCCGAGGCCGTGCCGCTCTCGATCGCCAGCCAGAGCGCCTCCTTCGCCAAGCCGGAGATTAGGCTCGCCATGCCGCCGACCTTCGGCGGCACGCAGCGCCTGCCGAGGCTCGCCGGCCGCAAGCGCGCGCTGGAACTGCTCCTGACCGGCGAACCCTTTTCGCCCGAACGGGCGCTTGAACTCGGCCTCGTGAACCAGGTGGTGCCGCATGAGGACCTGATGCCGGCCGCCTTCGGCCTCGCCCGCCGCATCATCAGCCACTCCCCGGCGGCGGTGGCGAGCATCCTCACCGCCGTGACGCGCGGCCTCAACCAGAGCATCGCCGAAGGGCTGTCGGTTGAAGCCGAGCAGTTCGCCCGCATGGCGCCGACCGACGATCTGCGCGAAGCGCTGTCGGCGTGGCGGGGGAGGCGCAACACATCTCGCTACCCCTAAAAAATCTAAGCCTAACCGCTAGAACTCCTCGTTTGCGCGACGCATGCCGTCCGCGCCACCATGCGCCATCCGATCCCGCATGGAGGCGTAAATGACTGCTCTTGCCCGCAGGCCCTGGGTTCCCGCGCATTGCGAGGATTTCGTCCAGGATCTCGCCAGGACAACCAGCGGGCAGGGGACTGCCGCCGTGCTTGCGGCGATCGAGGGCGGCATCGCTCTCAACCGGCGGATCCATGAGGCCGACGCCATCAACCTCAATCCGGCGACCAATGTCATGAACCCGAAGGCCGAGGCGGTGCTTGCGTCGGGGCTCGGCTCGCGGCCGTCGCTCGGTTATCCCGGCGACAAATATGAGATGGGGCTGGAGGGCGTCGAGCGCATCGAGGTCATCGCGGCCGAACTCGCGGCGGAAGTGTTCGGCGCCCGGTATGCCGAGATCCGTGTGCCTTCGGGCGCCATCGCCAACCTCTACGCCTTCATGCTCGCGGCGCGGCCGGGCGACGCCATCATCGCGCCGCCGCCTGCGATCGGCGGCCATGTCACGCATCACCGGGCGGGCTGCGCCGGCCTCTATGGATTGGAGATCCATGCAGCGCCAGTCGATGCCGACGGCTACACGGTCGACATCGGCAAGCTACGCGAGCTCGCCCGGCAAATACGGCCGAAGATGATCACCATCGGCAGCAGCCTCAATCTCCTGCCGCATCCCATCCGCCAGATCAGGGCGATCGCCGATGAGGTCGGCGCGCTGGTGCTGTTCGACGCCGCGCACCTCTGCGGCATGATCGCCGGCCAGGCCTGGCAGCAACCGCTGGAGGAGGGCGCCCATCTGATGACGATGAGCACCTACAAGAGCCTCGGCGGCCCGCCTTCCGGCCTGATCGTCACCAATGACGCGGCTATAGCCGAAAAGCTCGACCGCATCGCCTTTCCCGGCATGACCGCCAATTTCGATGCGGCGAAGTCAGCCGCTTTGGCCATCACCATGCTCGACTGGAAAGAGCACGGCCGTGCCTATGCCGCCGCCATGGCGGGCACAGCGAAAGCGCTGGCGAAGGAACTCGCCGATCGGGGCCTGCCGGTCTTCTCGACCGCCAGGGGACATACCACCTCGCACCAGTTCGCCATCGAAGCGGCCGCGTTCGGCGGCGGTCAGGCGGCGGCGAAGCGGCTGCGTCGCGCCAACATCCTTGCCTGCGGCATCGGCCTGCCGATCGCCACGATCGACGGCGACATGAACGGCTTGCGCATCGGCACGCCGGAGATCGTGCGCTGGGGCATGACCGAGAAAGACATGCCGGAACTCGCCTCCCTCATCGCCAGGGGGCTGCGCGGCAACGACGCGGCGGAAGACGTCGCCAGGGATGTCAGCCAATTCCGGCGCAAGTTCACCACGCTGCATTTCGTGAGCTGAGCGCCTGAACCCGCGGGCAGGGAGCCCGCTTCTTAAAACAGGGGAACCAAAATGCGCATGATTCTGCGATTGATGACTGCTGCCCTGATGACGGCCGCCGCGGCCGGCGCCGCCAGGGCCGATATCGTGCTGGGCGTCGCCGGCCCGATGTCGGGGCCGAACGCCGCCTATGGCGAGCAGTACCGCGTCGGCGTCGAGACGGCCGTGGCGCGCATCAACGCCAATGGCGGCGTGCTCGGCCAGAAACTCTCCGTCTCGGTCGGGGACGATGTCTCCGATCCGAAACAGGGCGTGTCGGTCGCCAACAAGTTCGTCGCGGACGGCGTGCGTTACGTCGTCGGCCACTATAATTCCGGCGTCACCATTCCGGCTTCCGAAGTCTATGCCGAAAACGGCATCCTGTTCGTCACGCCCACGGCCACCAACCCGATGGTCACCGAGCGCGGCCTGTGGGACGCTTTCCGCGCCTGCGGCCGCGACGACCAGCAGGGCATCATCGCCGCGAAATTCGTGCTCGAGCGCTTCAAGGACAAGAAGGTCGCGATCGTTGACGACAAGTCGACGGCGGGCAAGGGCCTCGCCGACGAGATGGCCAAGGCCTACAATGCCGGTGGCGGCAAGGAAGTGCTGCACGAGGAGATCAACCCCGGCGAGAAGGACTACAGCGCGCTCGTCGCCAGGATCAAGGAATCCGGCGCCGATCTCCTTTACTACGGCGGCCAGCACACGGAGGCCGGGCTGATCGTGCGACAGATGCACGACCAGGGCGTGAAGACCATCCTGATGGGCGGCGACGGCATCTCCAACAGCGAGTTCGGCGCAATCGGCGGCGACGGCGCGGCCGGCACGCTGATGACGTCGTTCCCCGATCCCGCGACCTTTGCCGAGGCCAAGGATGCCGTCGCCGAACTGAGGGCGAGGAATGTGCCGACCGAAGCGGTCACGCTCTATGCCTATGCGGCGACCCAGATCCTCGCCGAGGCGATCGCCAGGGCCAAAGCCGACGACCCCAAGGCCGCGTCCGACTATCTCCATTCAGGCGCCACGATCCCGACGGTGCTCGGCGCGATCTCCTATGACGAAAAGGGGGATATCAAGCAGCCGGGCTTCGTCGTATTTGAATGGCGTAAGGTCGACGGCAAGCTGACCCCGGTGGCCCTCAAGTAATCCAAGGCGCCGGGCCGGCGAAAGCCGCCGGCGCTTCGTCTTTGCAAACATCGCCGCGGCCGGTGCGGCCGCGGACAGCTTTGGGAAAAGCCGGACGATGGCCGTCAAACCGCCGCGACCCCGCATGCCGCCGCTCAATGCGCTGAGGGCTTTCGAGGCGGCGGCGCGGCATGAAGGCTTCGCCAAGGCGGCGGAAGAGCTCGGGGTCACGCCGGCGGCGATCTCGCATCAGGTCAAGGCCTTGGAGGCATGGCTCGGCTCGGCGCTCTTCGTGCGCCATCCGCAGGGCCTGCACCTCACCGAGGCCGGCCGCGCGGCGCTGCCCGCTTTCTCCACCGCCTTCGACGCCATGGGCCTTGCCGTGCAGGATCTGCGTGCCTCGGCGCCGCGGCCGCAGGTCAGCATCGCGGCGCTGCCTTCGATCGCGCAGCTGTGGCTGGCGCCGCGCTTGCCGGCGCTGCGGATGGCGCATCCCGCGCTTCGTCCCTCGATCCACGCGCTGGAGGAGCCGCCGGATTTCAGGCGCGAGCCCTTCGACCTCGCCATCTTCCTGACTCGGCCGGGCGGGGCGCCTGGGTCGAAACTCCGCGACGACGTCATCTTCCCGGTTTGCGCGCCGGCGCTGGCCAGGCAACTCGGCACGCCGTCGGACCTGACCTCGCAGCTCCTGCTTTGGGATACGACCTGGACCGAGGACTGGAACCTCTGGTTCAAGGCGGCCGGCGTGAAAGGCCCGTCCATCGAGGCCGGCTCCGAGTTTTCGCTCTACAGCTTGGCGCTACAGGCGGCCATCGACGGCGCCGGCGTGCTGATGGGGCATGAGGCGTTGGCGTCGCCCGCCCTGGCCGCCGGCTCGCTGGTTGCGCCGTTTCCGGAGCTGCGGGTGCCAACCGGCCTTGAGCTGACAATCCTCGCGCCGGAGCGGCCCACGGCGCAGGCGATCGAGGTTATGGAATGGCTGCTGGCGCACGAGGCTGGCAGGGATTGACGCGATGGAGCCGGCGGTGCTTCCCCGCCGGCCTCCGAGCGTTACGGCGCCACGTCCACATGGCCCTTCATGTTGGGGTGGAAGCGGCAGTAATAGTCGACCGCGCCCACGGCCTTGAGCGTGACCTGGCCCTTCGACTTCGGCGGGATCATCACGTCCCAGCCGCCTTTGACCGTGGCGGTGTGGGCGATCACATCCTTGTTCACCCACTCGATCGTGTCGCCGACCCTGGCCTGAATGTTTGCCGGCGAAAAGACGAGCTTGTCGATCGTCACCTCGATCGTGGCGGCCAGCGCCGGCGCCGCCGAGAGCGCGAGCGCCAGCGCGCCAAGGGACGGCAGCGTGATCGCTCTCATTTCATCATGCCGGCGACATGCTCGGCGTGCTGCTCATGGCCCTGGAAAATCTTGAGGCCGGTCTCGAGCAGGCTCTTCAGCTCCGCATTGCTGGCCGAGGGGATGAGCTGGGTTTCGAGCGCGCTGTCGACCTGCTTGTGATAGGCCACCTCATTGTCGATATAGGCCTTGTCGAACGCCGCGCCCTTGAGTTTCGCCAGCTTGTCGCGCTCGTCCTTCGCCGCCTTCACCAGCGACTGGCTGGTGGCGTTGTCCTCCGGCTTCACCTTCAGCTTCTTAACCAGGTCGAGCGCCTGCTTGTTCACCGCCGCGTGGTCGCGCTCCATGTCCTTGGCAAAGGCGATGATCTCCTTGTTCTTGGACTTCTTGAGCGCCTGCCTGGCAGCCTCGATGTCGATCGTGCCGGCCGTGTAGGCGATGTGCGCGATCTGCGGATCGGTGAGCGTCCCGGCAGCCTGCGCCACCGGCGCGGCGCTCACGAGAAGCAGGGCGGCAAGTGCCGCGGTCGGTCGGATAAACATGGCATCATCTCCTTCGCCCGCGGCCTGGGCGGCGGGCTTGATCTGAGGTTGACGCCTATTGGATGCCGGAGCTGGCAAAACGTTCCCGGCGATTTCTATCCTTCGAAGCCCAGCCTTTTCATGACGGCCTTGGTCAGCCGCTCGCAGCGGCGGCCGGCGAAGGGGAAGGCGTCGAGCAGCACAGGGCCGATCTCGTCGTCCAGCGACTTGCGCAGCAGGACGCGGGCGCGGTAAAGCCGGGTCTTCACCGTTTCCGGCAGCAGCCCCAGCAGTTCGGCGGTCTCATCGATGCTGAGGCCCTCGATGACGCGGGCCACG
Organism: Mesorhizobium sp.; assembly: GCF_024509055.1. Classification (GTDB taxonomy): domain Bacteria; phylum Pseudomonadota; class Alphaproteobacteria; order Rhizobiales; family Rhizobiaceae; genus Mesorhizobium. The sequence continues at coordinate 7,108 of NZ_JANINM010000455.1, forward strand.
AACACCGTGCGGTAGGTGTCAGGGAGTTTGTCGGTCGCCTGTTCGACAAGTTGCAGTATCTGCCGTTGCGCCATCGTCCGCTCCGGATCGTCGCCGGGGTTGAGGGGGAATGGGATGATCTCGGCCTCTCGGGCTTCCGGCATCGCGACCGCCGCGATGCGTCGCCGCTTGCGCAGCCGGCCCAGCGCCTCGTTGATGACGATGCGCGAAAGCCATGTGCCGAGCGATGCGTTGCCGCGAAAGGCATCCAGATGGGCGAAGGCCCTGACATAGGCCTCCTGCACCACGTCCTCCGCTTCGGCGTCGTTGCGTATCACCGCCCGCGCGATCCGGTAGAGCCGCTGGTTGTGGGCCTTCATGATTGCGCGGAAGGCATCCGCATCGCGCGCCAGCGCGCGATGCACCAGAACCATGTCGGCGGCGGTTGCGTCGGCCTCCGAAGGCGTGGCCGCCTGCATTGCGGACTTCCTCATCGCCCTGATCTCCCGGACAGGCGTTTCATCCGTCCATTGGACGCTGCCGCCGGCAAAAGGTTCCCGAGCTCTACAGCCGCTAGGCTACCGCCTTTAGCGGCGACTTGTCAGCGGCCTGCGCGCGCGCGGCGGCCGCCAGAAGGTCTGTCTGGGTGATGAGGCCCAATATGCGCCGCGCGGCATCGACGATGACCACGGCATGGCTGCGTCCGTCGGTCAGCACCGGCAGCAGGCTCATGGCCGGCGTGTCGGCCGAGGCGGTGCCTGCCTTCGACATCACGCCCTTCACCGTGTCGGTCGCCCCGGTCAGTTCGCGCAGGCCGACAGCGCCGGCTAGGCGGCCGTCGGCGTCGACCACGGGCAGGGTGCGGATATTGTGGTCGAGCAACTGCCTGCGCGCCTCGTCGGCCAAAGCGGTTTCCGGCACCGAGATCACGTCGCGGGACATGATGTCCTGGCAAAGCAGCGTCCGGTGCGAGCGCACCATCGCCTGCAGTTCGACCTGACGCAGCAGCCGCTCCAGGTCGTCGCGGTCGATGTCGAAGCTCTCGTCGAGCGCGCTGAGCGCGGCGTCGACATCTTCCGGGCGGAAGCCCACGCGCTCGGCAGCCGGTCGGTCCGCGGTGCCGTGGCCGGCGGCGGCAGGCACATGCACATGCGGATAATTGCGCCGCGACAGCTTGTGGAACAGATAGCCAAGCGTCACCAGTATGATCGAGTTGAGCGCCACCGGCACGAAAGGAAACAGGAAGCCGGCGGCGGCCACTGCCGGTCCGCCGAGCACGCCAGTGAGCGCCGCGGCGCCGCCCGGCGGATGCAGCGACCGCGTGAACGACATGGCCGCGATCGCCAGCGCCACCGCGAGGCCGGAGGCGATCACCGGATCATGCACGAAATGCGCGACCGTGACGCCGACCAGCGCCGAGATCGTATTGCCGCCAATGATCGACCAGGGCTGCGCCAGCGGGCTCGAAGGCACCGCAAAAAGAAGCACGGCGGAAGCGCCCATGGGCGCCACCAGCATGGCCACATACGGCCCGTTGCCCACGGCAAGCCCGCTTATCACGCCGGTGAGCGTGATACCGATGACGGCGCCTATGCAGGCGAACAGACGCTCGCGCAGCGTCGCGCCGGCGAGGATCGGAACAAAAAGGCGGAACGCCATGATAGGTCCTGTCGAACGGAAATTTCGTGCTGTCGGCAATGCCGCCAAAGGCGGGGATTTGGAAGCCAAACCAATCCGCATCGTGGCGGCTGGGGAGAATATTATTGCACCGCCGACGCCCGCGAGGTGCTGCCAACGGCCTCGGCTTTCCCAATCGCGCCAAGGCCTTGCGCGCGTTTGCGGACTCGGTTTGGCAGGTCGCTGTTGCCTGCTCATTTCGGCTGGACGGCAAATCCCATCCTGCCCAGCACTTTGACCGCGCCGCTCTTGCCGCCCTCGAAGTCGCCGGAGGCGAGCCGTTCGCCTGTGGCAAGCGCATGGGCCGCGCCGAGGATCGCCTTTGGCGGGTAGAGGCGGTCGTTCAGGACGAGATCGTAAGTGGTGGTCGGCCCAAACCCATGTTCGGCGAAGAACCGCTCGGGCCCCAGCCGGTCGTAATCCTTCATTGCTTGCAGGACATGCTCGCGGGTCACTCGGTCCCAGGCAATCATCTTCCGTGTCCTCCATGTAGGGTCATTCAATCAGACGGACTTCACCTCGCCGCCGTCCATGCGCAGTGCCGAGCCGGTCATCCAGCGCGCGGCCGGCGAGACCAGGAAGGCCATCAGCTCGGCGATCTCTTCCGGTTCGCCATAGCGGGCGATGCCGGCTTCCCTGGGGAAATTGGCCGTCGCTTCCTCGACGCTCATCTTGTGCAGCGGCGCCCAGTGTTCGAGATAGGAACGGCGGCGTCCCGTCATCACCGGGCCAGGCAGCACGCTGTTGACCTGCACGCCGTCGGCGATGCCGCGATCCGAAAAAGCCTTGGCCAGCGCAACGATGGCCGCGTTGATCGTGCCGACCGCCGCATAGGGCGCCTTCGGAAACAATGCCGAATTGCCGGACATCAGCACCACCGAGCCTTTCGCCGCCTTCAGCGCCGGCCACGCCGCGATGGTCAGGCGCCGGGCGCCGTGCAGCTTGAGCGCCAGCCCGGCGTCCCACTGCTCGTCGCTCATGTCGAAGAGGTCGATCTGCGGCACCGCGCCGGCGATGTTGAGCAGCGCGTCGATGCGGCCGAAGGCTGCGAGCGTTTGATCGACCACCGCCTTGGCCGCCTCCGGTTCGGCAAGGTCGGCCTCGATGACGAGCGCTTCGGCGCCGGGGGCCTTCACGGCTCCGGCCGTTTCCTCCAGCTTGACGCGACTGCGGGCGACCAGCACCAGCGCGGAAAAATCCCGCGCCAGCCGGATTGCGGTGGCCGCGCCGATGCCCTGGCTGGCGCCGGTGACGACGGCAACGGTTTTCGGCATGTTGGTTCTCTTCGTTCTCTCGGCCGGATCAGCGAAGGAAATCGCGGATTGTCGCGGCGATCTCTTCGGCATGGGTTTCGAGCGCGAAATGACCGGTGTCGAAGAAGCGCACCACGGCGTCGGGCATGTCGCGCTTGAATGCCTCGGCGCCCGGCGGCAGGAAGAAGGGATCGTTCTTGCCCCAGGCCGCGAGGAAGGGTGGCTTGTGCTTGCGGAAATAGCTCTGGAAGGTCGGGTAGAGGGCGACGTTGCTCTGGTAGTCGCCGAAGAGGTCGAGCTGCACCTCTTCCGCGCCGGGTCGCGCGAGATAGAAGCTGTCGAGCGAATAGCCGTCTGGCGAAATCCGGCTCGCCAGCGAGCCATGCATATACTGCCAGGCAACCGAATCCGGCTTGAGGAATGGGCGCAAAGCTTCGCGGTTGGCCGGCGAGGGGTCGAGCCAATAGGCCCGGATCGGGTTCCACCCGTCGCTCAGGCCGTCCTCATAGGCGTTGCCGTTCTGCGAGATGATCGCGGCGATGCGCTCGGGATGCTTCACCGCCAGCCGGAAGCCGGTCGGCGCGCCGTAGTCGAAGACGTAGAGGGCGAAACGGTCGAAACCGACCACTTCGGTGAAGCGGTCGATGATCCCGGCGATGCGGTCGAAACTGTAGGCGAATTCGCTCGCCAGCGGCATGCCGGAACGGCCGAATCCGGGCAGGTCGGGCGCGACGACGTGGAACCGGTCGGCCAGCAGCGGAATGAGATCCCGGAACATGTGGCTCGAGCTCGGGAAGCCGTGCAGCAGAAGCAGCTTCGGCGCGCCGGGTCTCCCGGCCTCGCGATAGAAGATGCTGAAGCCGTCGATGTCGGCGGTGCGATAGGCAATCATCTTTCTCTCCACGGATTGTAACCAGGTATTTGACAGTTATGCGGTTATGGTGTGCGCGGCCTCGAGGATGATCTCCACGACGGCGCCGGGCGCGGTGACCATCGGTGTGTGATCCAGCGGCAGCGAACGTGTCCGCGCTTTCATGCGGTCCGCCTGGAAGCGCTGTGTGTCGGCGGCGATCATGCGGTCGTCTTCCGCGACCAGGAACCATGCCGGCCGGTCGCGCCACAGCGGCCGCGCCACCGGGACGGTGATGCAGGCCGGTGAGATCGGCTGCTGGACCGCGCGCAGCACCGACAGATCTTCCGCCGAAGCGTTCTGCGCAAAGGCGTCAGCGAAGGCCGCGTCGGGCAGGTAGATCAAGCCGTGCCCGTCCGGCGCGAGCTTGGGCGCCTTGGCATGCAGTTCGCCACGATAGAAGACATCCGCCACGGTCTCGCCCTCGTCGGGCGCCAGCGCCGCCACATAGACCAGCGCCTGCACCTTGTCGCTGCGGGTGGCGCCGATCACCGCGCCGGCATAGGCATGGCCGGCCAGCACGAGCGGTCCGGCGATCCGCTCCAACGCCCGATCCAGAGCGGCGACGTCGTCCTCGAAGGATGTCAGCGGCAGCGGCGGCGCCACCACGCTGAAACCCTTGGCGGCAAGTGGCGCGATGATTTTGGCCCAGCTCGATCCATCGGCCCATGCGCCGTGGACCAGCGCGACAGTCACGTTACTGGAAGGCATCGCAGCTCTCCATTTGAGTTGATAACCTGTTAAAGCAGCACAATAGGGTTACGTCCGATAAATGTAACTTGTCAACAGACCTCGAACCGGTTATCACGGACTCGTGTTTGCCATTGATCGCCCGGCGCGGAACCGCCGCCGGCGCGCAATAGGAGTTGCGATGGACCGCTCACCCGCGCTTTTTGTCGGCGATGCGCCGGGACTTGATTTCCTCAACTCGATCGCGACGCCGCTCGAGACGCCTGTCGACTGGATCGACGGCGGCGAGGGGCTGCTGGACTGGTTGCGCCAGGCGCGGCTGGTGCCCGCTGACAGGCTGGCGGCTATCCGTGGGCAGGCGCTGCCCGGGGAGCTCGACAAGATGGCCGATCAGGCGCGGCATCTGCGCGAATGGTTCAGGGTTTTTGTGCGTGGGCGCATGGGGCGGGCGCTGACGGGCGCGGACCTGGCTGAGCTCGACCCGCTTAACCGCCTGCTCGAACGCGATGAGACCTTCAGCCGGATCGTCTCAGGGCCAGGCGCGAGCGCGCCGTTCGTGCTTCAGGCGGTCCGCAAGTGGCGAACCCCCGAGGCGCTGCTGCTGCCGATCGGGGAGGCCCTGGCGCAACTCGTCTGCACGGAGGACTTTTCGCACATCAAGGCCTGCGAGGGTCCGGCATGCACGCTGCTGTTCGCCGACCACACGCGCGGCCATCGCCGCCGCTGGTGCAGCATGGCGGCTTGCGGCAACCGGGCAAAGCAGGCCGCGCACCGGCACCGCCTGAAGGACCACCATCACTAGGCAAACGCCGGCGCACTATCGGATGGCGCCGCAACACTTGCGACGCTTGCGGGCTACATAGCCGCTCTGCCTGTCAGGAGATCGCGGCCGCCGCCGCAAGACCGTGCGAGATGTCGGCCTTGAGGTCCTCGACATCCTCCAGCCCGATCTGCAGGCGGATCAACGGCCCGGCGTACGAGCCTTTGGCGACGGTTCTATCGCCGAGGAAGACCGGCACGGCGAGGCTCTCATAGCCGCCCCAGGAATAGCCGAGGCCAAAGATCTTCAGCGCGTCAAGGAAGGCGTGCTGTTCCTTCTGGCCGCCACCCTTGAGCACGATCGAGAAGATGCCGCTGGAACCGGAAAAATCGCGCTTCCACAGCGCATGGTCGGGATGGCTTTCGAGCGCCGGGTGCAGCACCTGCGCGACGCCCGGCTGCCCCTCCAGCCAGCGGGCGATTTCGAGCGCACTCTTGCGGTGATGCTCCAGCCGCACCCCCATGGTGCGCAGGCCGCGCAGCACCTGGTAGATGTCGTCTGGACCGGAACAGCAGCCAAGCGTGCAGAAGCCGTCAAAGAGCCGCTCCCAGCAGGCCGCGTTGGTCGACACAGTGCCGAGCAGCACGTCGGAATGGCCGGCCGGGTATTTCGTCGCCGCATGGATCGAGATGTCGACGCCATGGTCGAGCGGCTTGAAGTAGAGCGGCGTCGCCCAGGTGTTGTCCATCATCACGATGGCGTTCGCCGCGTGCGCGGCCTTCACGATCGCCGGGATGTCCTGCACCTCGTAGGTGTTCGATCCGGGGGACTCCGTGAACACGACTTTCGTGTTGGGCTTGATCAGCGCGGCGATGCCGGCGCCGATATGCGGATCGTAATACTCGACCTCGACGCCGAGGCGCTTCAGCATCGTGTCGGCGAAATGGCGGGTCGGATGATAGACGCTGTCGACGATCAGCAGATGGTCGCCGGCGGCGAGGAAGGCGAGCAGGGGTATCGTCACTGCCGCCAGGCCCGACGGCACCGCGATCGTGCCGGCCGACCCTTCAAGCGCGTCGATGGCGAGCGTGAGGGCATCCATGGTCGGCGTGCCGCGCGTGCCGTAGGTGTATTTCTGCTTGCGCCCGGCCATGGTCGCCGCATCGGGATAGAGCACGGTCGAGGCATGCACCACCGGCGGATTGACGAAGCCGAAATAGTCGCGCGGATTGTTGCCGGAATGGGCAAGCCGCGTGTTGATGCCGATTCCGCTGCCGTCTTTTGCCATTTACCTTCGCCTGTCGTGAGATGTCGGGGTTCAGCCATAGAGCGGCGGGCATGGCCGCGCAACCGCCGCGAGGCCGCCAAACCCGGTCTTCGGATGGGCCAATCCCGCGCCGGTCGCCGCGAATAACTCGCTGTAATCGCAGGCGCGGATTCTGGCTGTAAGCAATGAAACCGGCCTCTGCGACTTGGCTGATTTGTTTGCATGGCGTGCCGGTTTCATGGTGCTCTTGTCCGCATTTCAGGCATTTGCGGCAATTGCTTTTCAAACGTGTTGCAATTCGGTCATTTCCCTTGACCTCACGGGAATAATCGCCTTCGATGCGTTCCGTGAATGGGAGGCAGCGCATCGGCAACGATGCGGGTCCGGGAGTGGGCCGAAGTGGGAGCTGCGTTCACAAACGAAAAAAGATCAGGCGCCGCCTGGGCGACCGGGGGCGTCTGTAAAACAGAAAAGGGTCTGTGGGTCATGAAACACATTGCATTCGGGATTCTTGGCGCCGCCGCGCTCGGGTTGATGGCGTCGGCCGCTTCGGCCGGCACGCTTGATACCGTGAAGCAGAAGGGCTTCCTCCAGTGCGGCGTCTCGACCGGCCTGGCCGGCTTCTCGGCGCCGGACGACAAGGGCGACTGGAAGGGCCTCGACGCCGACTATTGCCGCGCCGTCGCGGCGGCCGTCTTCGGCGACGCCACCAAGGTCAAGTTCACCCCGCTGAGCGCCAAGGAGCGCTTCACCGCGCTGCAGTCGGGCGAGGTCGACATCCTCTCGCGCAACACCACCTGGACGAGCAACCGCGACAGCGCGCTCGGCCTCGATTTCGTCGGCGTCACCTACTATGACG
>NZ_JANINM010000456.1 GCF_024509055.1 Mesorhizobium sp.
GCGGGACAGCGCCCCCCTCTGTCCTGCCGGACATCTCCCCCACTTGGGGGGAGATTACACGCCCGGACGCTTTCGCCAATTTCCAGCCACTGCGATCCCCACCGCCACCACCACCAGCGCGGCCGCAACCGCGAAGGTGAACCCCATGCCGCCCGCCACCGCCGCTGGCACCGCGCCAGCGATCTCCCCGGTCCCGACCGCGAAGGCGAACAGCGCGCCCATGGCGGCGGTGCCGGTGACGAGGCCGAGATTGCGCGAGAGGCTGAGCATGCCCGAGACCACGCCGCGCTCGGCGCTGTCGACATCGGCCATGACGGCGGTGTTGTTGGCGGCCTGGAAGAGCTGGTAGCCGGGCGTCAGCACGATTATCGCCGCCGCGTAGCCGGCGATGCCGAAGAGCGCCGGCAGCAGCGACAGCGCCACGCAGCCGGCGGCCATAAGCGCCAGCCCGGCGACGACCATGGCGGATGCGCCGAGCCGGTCGACGACGCGGCCGGCTATGACGCCGCAGAGTGCCGAGACGACCGGGCCGATCGAGAGCACCGCGCCGGTCGCCGCTTCGCTCAAGCCCAGCGCGCGCGACAGGAAGAACGGGCCGACCACCAGCGTCGCCATCATCACCGTGGAAACCAGCGCGTTCATGGCCAGGCTCGGCGCCAGCACCGGGTCGCGAAACAGAGCGAGCTTGACCAGCGGCGAAGCCACCCTGCCCTCGGCGAAGACGAACAGGCCGGCGCCGAGCATCGCCGCGAGCAACAGCGCGATGTTGATGCCGCCGAAATGGCCGCGCCCGACGGTCATCGCCAGGGCGTAAGCGGCAAGCGTCAGCGCCAGCAGGACTGTGCCCGGAATGTCGAAGCGCGGCTTGCCGGCCTCGCGGGGCGGCTTGCCCTCGGTTTCGACAGGCAGGAAGCGGAAGGCGAGCGCGACGGCAAGCACGCCCAGAGCAACATTGACGAGGAAGATCGAGCGCCAGCCGAGCGAAGCGATCAGCACGCCGCCGAGCGAGGGCCCGAGCGCGGTGCCGATGGCCGACATGGTGCCGAGCAGGCCCATGGCGCTGCCGGTGCGCTCTTTCGGCACCGTTGCGCCGACAAAGGCGATGGTGAGCGCCATCATCACCGCCGCGCCCAGGCCTTGCGCGGCGCGCGCGGCGATGAGCAAGGGCAGCGACGGCGCGAGACCGGCGGCCAGCGAGGCGGCGCTGAACAAGGCGAGGCCGGCGATGAGCAGCGGCCGACGGCCGACCATGTCGCCCAACCGCCCGACGCTGACGATGAGCGCGGTGACGGCGAGCAGATAGGCCAGCACCACCCATTGCACCGCCGGGAACGACGCGGCAAAGGCGGCGGCTAGCGTCGGCAGCGCGACATTGGCGATGCTGGTGCCAAGCGACGACAACAGCATGGCGAGCGACAGGCTGGCCAGCGCGCCGGCCGTCGAGCGGCTGGGTGCGTTCGTATGCGCGGCGGTGGAACTGGCGATGTCGGCCATGGGTGTCTCCGGTTTGCTGGACCTTGCCGGAAGATAGGCGCGCCCGTGACATGGCGGAACGCGCAGCATTTGCACTTGAACAGTGCATCAGGCGCCATGCCAAGGTGCGGCATTCATGCTATGGTCGAGCCATGTCGCGACCCGATCTCAACCTGCTCGTCACGCTGGATGTGCTGCTGTCGGAAGGCAGCGTCGCCAAGGCGGCGCGGCGGCTGAAGCTCAGCCCTTCGGCGATGAGCCGTGCGCTGGCGCGGCTGCGCGAGGCGACCGGCGATCCGCTGCTGGTGCGCGCCGGGCGCGGCCTGGCGGCGACGCCGCGCGCGGCCGAGCTCTCCGCGCAGGTCGGCCGGCTGGTCAACGAAGCGGAAGCGATGCTGCGGCCGGCCGAGACGCTTGACCTGAAGCGCCTCTCGCGCAGCTTCACGCTGCGCAACAGCGACGGCTTCGTCGAGAATTTCGGGCCGGCGCTGATCGCGCGCGTGGCTGAGGAAGCGCCGGGCGTGCAGCTACGCTTCGTGCCGAAGCCCGACAAGGACAGCGCGCCGATGCGCGAGGGCAGCGTCGACCTCGAGACCGGGGTGGTCGGCGGCTCGACCGGGCCGGAAGTGCGGGCGCAGGCGCTGTTCCGCGACCGTTTCGCCGGCGTGGTCCGCGCGGGGCATGGCTTCAGCGAAGGAAAAATCACCGCCGCGCGCTTCGCCGCCGGACGGCACATCCTGGTCTCGCGGCGCGGACTGGACCGCGGGCCAGTCGACGAAGCGCTGGAGGTCCAAGGGCTGGCGCGTGAAATCGCCACCGTGGTCGGCGGCTTCGCCGAGGCGCTGGCGCTGGCGCGCGGCTCCGACCTGATTGCGACCGTTCCCGAGCGCTACACGGAAGCCTTGCGACAGGGCCTGTTCACCTTCGCGCTGCCGGTCAAGCTCGCCGAACTCACCATCTCGCTGCTATGGCACCCGCGCCTCGACGCCGACCCTGCCCATCGCTGGCTGCGCGGCGTGGTGCGCGAGGTGTGCGGCGGGCGTGTTCTCCCCGCCTGAGGGGAGATTGCCCGCTCCGACGTCGCCGCCAATTTTCAAGCACCGCGATACGGTTCGGCGTGGATTCCCACGGTCGGGCGAAATCCCGGCGCCGCCAGGCTTTCCGCGGCCCCGCGCCTGCCGAAGGCAGCCGCGCGGCGGGCCGCAAACGCTTGTCGAGGAACATGCCTGCTCGCAATTTCCACGGCCGGCGTATCGAAAATTCCACGCCAACACCCACTGTCGCTCAAACGCTCCGCTGCCAAAGGGGGCCGCCCGGCAACCAAGCCGTAGCAACCATTGGAGACAGAGAATGCAACCCAACACCAAACCAGCGCGGGCACCGCTCAACGGCGTCGATACCCCGAACCTGATTGCAACCATCAACGCCGTAGCCGGCCAGCCGGAACTCGCGAAGTTCCAGTTCCGCGCCCACAGCGAGTGGATCGAAGGCACCCACAGCAAGACGGTGATGCACGGCTTCCACGGCGCCGGCCAGGAGTTGAAGCATGCGAAGCCCTTCTACGCCGACAGCGACCACCCCGCGGTACTCTGCGGCGCCGACAAGGCGCCGGCCCCGGTGGAGTGGCTGCTGCACGGGCTGGCGGGCTGCCTGATGTCGGGCGTGGCCAACATCGCTGCGGCGCGCGGCATCAAGCTCACCAGCGTCAGGTGCTCGATCGACGGAGACATCGACCTGCGCGGCATCCTCGGCATCTCGGATGAGGTGCGCAACGGCTATGAGCGCATCCAGGTGTCGTTCGAGATCGAAGGCGATGCGCCGGCCGAAAAGCTCAACCAGCTTGTCGAGCAGTCCCGCGCGCGCTCGGCCGTCTTCGACGTGCTGACCAGGGGTGTGCCGGTCAAGGTCGAGATCAAGACCATCCAGTGACCTGGTGACCTGATCCCAAGGCGGCCCGGAGCAGTCCTGGCCGCCTCTTTCATGAACACGGGAAAACATCATGAGACAGGCTGACGTCGTCATCGTCGGCGCTGGGCAGGCTGGCCTTGCGCTCAGCCATTGCCTTGGCCGCAAGGGCATTGCGCATGCCGTGCTGGAGCGCGGCAGCGTCGGCGAACGCTGGCGCTCCGAGAGCTGGCGCTCGCTGACACTGCTGACGCCCAACTGGCTGAACGCGCTGCCCGGCTGGCCCTATGCCGGCGATGACCCCGACGGCTTCATGGGCAAGGACGCCTTCGTGGCGAGCCTCGAGGCCTATGCCAGGCGCTCGCCGGCGCCGGTCGAATGCGACGTCGAGGTGCTATCCTGCAAGCGAGCCGACGACGGCTTTGCCCTGCGCACGAGCGCCGGCGACTGGACCGCGAAGGCGGTGGCCGTGGCGACTGGCCATTGCGACCGGCCGGCTATCCCATTCGTCATCGGCGGCGGCCAGCACAGCATCCATGCCTCGCAGTATCGGTCTCCCGGCGAATTGCCGCCCGGCGGCGTGCTGGTGGTCGGCGCCTCTTCCTCCGGCGTGCAGATCGCCGACGAACTGGCGCGCGCCGGAAGACGCGTCCTGCTCTCGGTCGGCAAGCACACGCGCCTGCCCAGGCTATGGCGCGGCCGGGACATATTCCACTGGCTCCGCGAGATCGGCCTCATGGGCCAGCGTCCGGAGGATCTCGCCAATCCCGACAGCGCGCTGCGCCAGCCCTCGCTGCAGCTCGCCGGCCGACCGGACAAGGGCAATGTCGACCTCGCCACGCTGCAGGCGCTCGGCGTCGAACTTGCGGGCCGCATCGAAGGTATCGCCAATGGCGAGGTGACCTTCGCCGGCGATCTCGTGGCGAACATGGCCGCGGCGGAGGTCAAGCAGGCCCGCCTGCTTGCAGAGATCGACCGTTTCGCGGGCGCAGCGCAACCGACGCGCCGCGCGCCGGTGGCGATCCTCACCTCCTGCCCGAAGCGCCTTTCGCTGGAAGACGCATCGGTCGGCACGATCATCTGGGCGACCGGCTATTTCCGCTCCTTCGATTGGCTGGACCCGCTCGCGCTCGGTCCGGACGGCGAGCTCGCGCATCGCGGCGGCGTGACCGGCGTGCCCGGCCTCTACGCGCTCGGCTTCCGCTTCCTGCGCAAGCGCGATTCCAACTTCATCGGCGGCGTCGGCGCCGATGCCGAGGCGATCGCGGCCGAAATCCAGCGCCATCTCGACCGCAACGGCCTGCGGGCCGCCTGAGGACACTGACGATGCCGATGACCGCGAACCGTTCCCTTCCGCCCGCGCCGAAACGCGCCCATTACGACGCCATCATCGTCGGCGCTCGCTGCGCCGGGGCCTCGACGGCGATGCTGCTGGCGCGCGCCGGACTGAAGGTGCTGGCAATCGATCGCAAGCCCTATGGCTCCGACACGCTGTCGACCCACGCGCTGATGCGGCCGGCCGTGTTGCAGCTCTCGCGCTGGGGCCTGCTGGAGACGCTGCTCAAGGCCGGCACGCCGCTGATCGAGCAGGCGACCTTTCATTACGGCGACCAGGAGATCACGCTCCCGCTCGACGGCGTGGCCGACCTGCCCGGCCTGATCGCGCCGCGCCGATCCGTGCTCGATCGCGTCCTGGTCGATGCCGCGCGCGCAGCCGGCGCCGAGTTCCTGCACGACATGACGGTCGCCGACCTCTTCGCCAACACGCAAGGGCGCGGGCGCGGCGTCGAGATGCGCGGCGCGACCAGCATGCCGATCCGGGTGAGCGCCGACATCGTGATCGGCGCCGACGGCATCGGGTCGCTGGTCGCCAGGTGCTGCGGCGCGCGCACGACCAGGCAGGGCAGCGTCTCGGCCGCCCATGTCTACGGTTACGCGCCCGTCGAGCCCGGCCTGGGCTATCACTGGTATTTCCGCGAGGGCATCGCCGGCTCGCTCATCCCAACCAATGACGGGCTTGCCTGCATCGTCGCCTCGGTGCCGCCAAGGCTGTTCGACCAGCGTTTCCGCATCGGCCACAAACGCGCCCGCATGGAGGTGCTGGAAGCGCTCTCGCCTACGCTCGCCGAAATGGCCGGTCGCGCCGCACCCGATGCGCGCCTGCAGGTTTTCCGCGGCGTGCCGGGTTATCTGCGGCAAGCCTACGGCCCCGGCTGGGCGCTGGTCGGCGACGCCGGCTTCTTCCGCGATCCGATCACGTCGCACGGCATTTCGGACGCGCTGCGCGATGCCGAGGGACTGGCCAGCGCCATCCTCGACGGTTCGGAGGCCGCGTTCGCGGCCTGGCAGGCGGAGCGTGACCGGTTCGCCAACCCCATCCTGGACACCACGGACGCGGTGGCCGCCTTCGACTGGACGCTTGCCGACATCGGCGAGAGGCATCGCCGCTTGAGCGCGGTGCTGAAGGCCGAGACGCAGGCGCTGGCGGAACGACAGGCGCCGATCCTCGCCTCGACCGCTTCCAGATGGCCGACGCCTCATCGGGCGCTGGCAAACAAGGACAAGGCGCCGGCCATGACCGACCCGACCACGCATCGCAATCGACCGGAGACGACATCGTGACTGCAAATATGAAAGATGGCTGGATCGGCGTCGTCAAAGGACGTCCGCAAGTGGGCGCCGTGGCCGAGCGTTCGCGGCGCACGCAGCCTGAGGATATCGAAGCCTTCGCCGCGATGACCGGCGACCGCAACCCGCTGCATTTCGACAGGGCGCTCGCGGAAGCCTCGGTGTTCGGCAAGCTGATCGTGCAGGGCGGCGTCACCTCCGGCATCCTCAACGCGCTCGTCGCCGAGGACCTTCCCGGCCCCGGCTCGGTTTTCCTCGAAGTGTCGTGGAAGTTCGTCAAGGCGGTCGGCGTTGGCGAACTGATCACCGGGCGCGTCGAGGTCAAGGAGGTGCGGCCCGACAAGCCCATCTCAAAGCTCGAGACGTCGGTCCGCAACGAAGCGGGCGAGACCTGCCTGGTCGGCACAGCCACGGTTTTCACCGTGCCCCTATCGCGGCCCTGAACGGTCCGCAAACGCCGACCCGAGACTGTTCGGGCTACCCTTTCACCGGAAGAAGGCTGCCAACGTGACGTTCAACCGAAATTTCGCCCTTGCCGCACTCGCCCTGGCGGCGCTGGAAGGGTGCCCGACAATGACGGGCTCGATCAACAGCGGCCGCGCCGCCGCAGGCGCAATCAGGGGCTTCCGCCGCGGCGCAATCGATCCCGGTTGCAAGCAAGGCCGCAACAGCGAACGCGCAGAGCGCGGGCGTGTGGAGTAGCGAACGATCTCCGGGCAATTGCGGTCGAGCATACCGCCTCTCTGGGCGGTATGGCACGGAAAATGGCGCCGGCGCGATGCGGTGCGCAAGTTTGCGGGCCAGTGGGACCCCGCCGCGTAGAGCGCGGCGCGGTCTGCTTTGCCCAGAGGCGCCGGCGCTCCCGCGCGGCGCCCCTGTCGCGTTCGGCTACATCATCCTGATGGGGGGAAGATAAGACGCCGCACTCGTCAATAGTCGGAGCCGCCCTCGACGACGACCGGACGGTGGTGCCGGTGATGGATTGAACCCGTGACGACGACGGTGTCCGGGTGATGGCGGCGGTGCCAGTCGCGCCGGCCGTGATCATAGAAGGCAACCGTGCCGTGGTGGCGGTGGTGGAGGCGATGGCCTTCGTCATTGATGACTACGGCGGTACCGTGATGATGATGCCTGTGGTGAGACCTGATGACGACATCGGCCTCGGCCGCGGAAGCCACGGCCGGAGCGGCAATAGTAAGCGCCAGAGCGGCGATAATCACTGTTTTCATTGCTATATTCCTGATTTCTGAAACGCCCCTTCACGGGAATAAACCGTTGCCGGCGGCTTTGGTTCCGACCGGTGCGGCATGCGCGCCAGGCGTGGGCCTCCGGTTCGATTGCACGGCCGGGTCGAGGCGGAAGTGGCGGTTGGGGAGGCAGGATAGGGCCGGCGCCCCAGTGGGCGGGGGGCGTTGGGGTAGCTGAGGCACCGGCCGACAGGCGGAATGGGAACCGCCTCGGTCAGAAGGATAGGCTTTGCGCGGGGCGACGAAATTGCGCGATCGCGGAAGGCCCCGCCGCCCGGAATTCGCCAATAGTTTCGGAAGCTGGCCCGCTGCGCCCGTGCCATGCGCGCGGACCACCCGCCACCGCAGCGCGGCCAAAATTCCGACGAGGCGTCGTTTATCTCCAAAAGCAATCGCTAATAATGTAATTTATTTAAAGATGTAGGATCGTCCGCTCTTGCCTGGAACCCAAAGCGGCCATGCGGCGTTGCTAGGCGCTGGGGAACAGGCGGGAGGCCGGTTTTGAACGACTTCAGGAAGTTTGCCTGCCCGCGCTGCCAGGGCGTCGGCAAGGTCTTCGAGTGCGACAGCTGGGCGGCATCCGGCGGCACCTGCTGTCCGCCCGGCGCCCGCCGCGACAATTGTCCTGGTCAGAAGGCCGTCTGCCAAAGCTGCAACGGCACCGGCCTTCGCGGCTACAGCGTTCCACCGAACCAGGCATGACAGGCAAATGAGTGGATCAGGCGCGCGCGCCGCCCATCAGCGCCGCTATGAGGGTGACAAGGAAGATCAGCAGCCCGAGCGCCAGCCGATCCAGCAAGGTCCGTCGTCTGGCAAGAATCTCGAACACCCTCTCGCTCATCGCACTCTCCCCGCTCGCATCGCGCATCTTAGCACATATGCATGTGGGTGCCATGAAGCGGTTCACAGAAACGAAAATGTCCCCAAAATCCCCTTAAGAAGAGGGATCTGGCCGACCTGGTCCGCCTCGCCGGGGATCATTGCGCGGGGAGCCGCGATGCACCCAAAAAAAGTCAAGGGTAAAAGGGGAACATCAAATCCCATCATTTGCTGAAAAACCAGCTTATTCAAGCAGATAGATATATAAGCCGGCGATGGCCCGGGAAAGCCGGAAATCCGCCATTTCGAGAGTTCCAGTAGCCGCAATGGCGCGAACGCGGCAGCGTGGCGCGACGCCCGCGAGCCCTCGAAAAGCCCGTCCGGGAGGTCCCTTTGGCTACGTTGACAGGACAAACGACCGGTGGCACTCGGAAGCCACTGGTCACGCCATGACCGTTGCTGTTGGGGACGGACGGGGTTTCAGCAGCTTGGCGGCGGCGCCGGACGGGCGGACACCTGCGCAGTGTTCCGCCCGCTCCTGGCCAGGCTTTCAACGACAGTCAGGACTGCCGCCGCGATTGGAGCAAATCCAGGCGTGGAACGGTCTCGCGCTCGCGGCGCACCAGAACCTGAAGCAGGTTTCCATGAAACGGTGGAACGCTCTGGTCTCAGAACGTGAAGCCCGAGGCCGGCGTGGCGGCTGCTATCGCGCGCAGCTTGTCGCGCTTTGCAAGCGTCGGCTTCTCGTAGGCCTTCTTCATCGTTCGTCCTTGCGCGGGTCAACGACGGGCGCAGGTGAGCGCCATGCGGCGGCGCTGTCAAGCTTGTCCGCGCGCAAACCCGTGTGACGCAGCTCCACTGACGCGGCGGCTACGACGCCCGGCCGACAGTAAAGAAGACCGCGACGTCGCTCAGGTCACGCGCGAGCTGGGGGCGCCCGCCGCCACTGCGGACAGCTTTTCGCGCTTGTTCAGGACCGGCTTCTCATAGACTTTTTTCAAGATTTCCACCCCTGCTCCAAGGCAATACCGTGAAGAACCGGCCGGCCATTGGCAGCCGGTTCGGGAAACGAAAGCTCAGACCGGGCCGGAGCCCTGGACAGCGACGACGCCGGACAGCTTCTCGCGCTTGTTGAGCGTCGGCTTCTCGTAGGTTTTCTTCATGACTTCCTCTCCGACGGACGGCTGGTACACGCAGGTCAAAGGCCGCAAGCGGCCCGCAAGACCGCAGCCATGTCGTTGCGATAGCTTGTTCAGGAACCGAAAGGCCGCTCAGGCCTTGCCGCCCGAGACGACGCCGGCGACCGGCAGTCCCTGGCGCTTCTTCCTCATGTCAGGGACCTAGACGACCGGGCCCGAAACCCTAGCGGCGACGACGCCGGACAGCTTCTCGCGCTTCACCAGCGCCGGCTTTTCGTAGACTTTCTTCATGAATGCACCCCTTAAACCCAAAGTCGCCACCGCACGACGCAGGGGAAGCACCCGTCTGTCAAAAAACGTTTTCGTGATTGGCGTGCAATGACGGCTCAGCGCAACCGAATGCCCGCGCACTGTGATGCGCCGGCAACATAAAGCCGCCCGCGTCGCAACCGGCCGATCCTTTTCACCCGTCGATTTTTTCAGGACAATGCCGGGCCGTTTTGCCGATTCAGCCAATGGCGATCGAAGACATCGAGGATGGCGCGGAATTCGGCCGGCGACATCTGGCTGCCGCCGCCGCCGTCGGCGTTGAAGAACTGCGCAAGCTGCCGGTCGACCGCATCGGGATGATCGAGCACGATGCCGAGAGCCGCCAGATCGGCCGCGACCGAGCCGCCGGGCGGCAGGTATCCGCCCCATGTCCCGGCGCCAGAGGTCGCGTCTCGCAGGCGCACCAGCAGGATCCTGGTCAGCGACGGCTGCGGCTCCGGGCCGATGACGGCGCTGCCGCACATGTAGCCGCCGAGTACGCTGACGGGCTGGGTCTGCGGGAACAGGCAGAAGAAGAACTGGCTGTCGCCGCCGACCTCCTTCAGATGCACATAGAGGCCGCGCCTTGCCGGCGTCACCGGGCCGGCGAACTGCAATAGCCCGGTCGGCAACGCCTCGCGGTAGGAGGCGACCAGCCCATGCGCGCCAGGCCCCGCCTCTATCGAAAGCCGGCCCCTGATCAGCTGGCCTCGGTAATAGGGCGACCAGGCGCATGAATAGCAGGCATAGGTTCCGGCGAGCCCGGAGCCCATGCCGCGCTCCTCATGGCCAGCGACCTCTAAATGGATGCCGGCGCGGCGCTCCAGCTCGGCGCCGTCGATGCCGTGGCGGGCCGCGATCG
This sequence comes from Mesorhizobium sp., assembly GCF_024509055.1. GTDB lineage: Bacteria > Pseudomonadota > Alphaproteobacteria > Rhizobiales > Rhizobiaceae > Mesorhizobium. Next base: position 10,383 of record NZ_JANINM010000456.1, read on the forward strand.
CGCCGGTGAAGGCCGGCAGGTCGCTCTCGGCGACAAAGGTGCCGGGCTGCTCCAGGCCGAGCAGCCTGGCCCAATCATCGTAGACGCTCATCTGACGCGGCCGGGCGCGGCCCTGCAGCCACTTGTCGGCGCGGCCGAGGTCGAAGGCCGTGTTCGGGTTTACAGCACGGAACGCCGCCGCAAGATCTTTGCGCGACGCGGTCCCCAGCAGCGCCGACGTCAACCGTAATTTCTGCGCGATATGCTGCGCCATGCTGCTGCCCTCAGAGTTTCGCGGCGCCGTTATCGGGCGCGCATATTTGTTCACCGCCTAATATTCCAGAAAATCCAAAGAATTCCACCGTCTTCCGCACGCGAGAACTTTGCGGATGGACTGCCGGCGCTACGGTCTGGGCGGGGCGGTGCAGGGGAAAAGTCATGAGGGTCATTCTGTCTGCACTTATTCTTGCGCTTGCATTGCCGCAAGTCGCCGAGGCCAAGACAAAAATCCTGTTAACAGACACCAAGGCAACAAAGACCGAGAAGAAGCGGCCGCCGCTCGATGAAACGGTTTTGGGCGGCATACCGCCCGACGCGAAGGCGCAGACGAGCCCGCCCTATCCGCAGGCGCTCAACCTGCATTTCTAACCGCTTCACGGAAGAAGCGGCGACGGCCCTTCGACCCGGGCTTGAGTGAGGAAAAGGAACGGCCCGCAACGGCCAGACCAAAGGCCACCCGGCAGCCTGAGGGCCGGGTGGCCCGGCGCCGCCGGCGGGACGGCGCCCGCCCGCGCGGACCACTGAACAAACAGGTCCGCGCGGGCCAGGCCTCGCCAACGCCCTGCGTGACGCGGATCGTCCGAACCGCAAGGCAGACGTCAAACACCGCTTTGCGCATCCCTCCGCGCGCTTCGCGCAGGCAGCTGTGACACCCGCCGGCCTTCTGTCCAGTTCCCTGCCGCGGCGATCATTTGTAGCTTAAATTCCAGGAATTCCGCAGAATTCCACGATTTCCGCGCGCGCGACCTTGCCGGCATGGCATGGCGCGCAATTCCATTGTGCAACCGGACCATTATGGCCACGTGACCAGCCTGAGGGTCCGGGGCCATGGCGCCGCCGGCGGGACGGCGCCCGCCCGCGCGGACCACTGAACAAACAGTCCGCGCGGGCCATGCCTTACCAAGCCGTATCCAAGGTAAAGCGAGTGACGTGGAAACGCGCAGTCTCCCCGCTCAAAGAGGAGACGTGGCGCGCGCCCTTACCCTGTCACGACCACGAAATGCTTGGTCACCGGTTCCAGGATCTGCCAGGTGCCCTTGAAGTCCGCCTCGACCACGAAGGCGTCGCCGGGGCCGACCTCGACCGGCTCGCCGCCGTCGGGCGTGATGATGATGCGGCCGGCGATCATGTGGACGAACTCATAGTCGGTATAGGTGGCGTGATAGGTGCCGGGCGACGCGCGCCAGGTGCCCGACATCACCTTGCCGTCCTCGGTGGTGTGCTGGACCGCCGTCTGCATGGTCGGATGGCCGGCGACGACGATCCAGCCCGGCAGGTCGCCGCCTTCGGCATGCTCGACGGCGCCGAACTTCAGGATGGTTTGCTTGGACATGGGTGGCTCCTTCGATTTGCGCCGGAATTGGCAGGCCGCGACATAGCAAAGAACGGATGGATTCGCGCGTGGCGCCGCGACAGCGGGTGGCGGTATGGCGATGGCGCGATGTGCGGAAGGTGCCAAGGGCGCGCGGCACGCGCCCTGCCCTCACTCCGCGGCGAGCTGGAGCCGCTTGCGGCGCGCCGGATTGCGGCGGTGGTGGCCGGGCTTGAGGGCTATGGCCGCCTCGTTCGAAAGCGTGCCGTTCACCGCCTCGACCATGCCGAAGGCAACGAAGTCGGCGTTGAGGTCGCCCGCCAGTTCCGCCGCGGCCTGCGTGTCGGCATTGCCGATCTCCGACCAGAACACCACCCCGACCCTGAGCCCGGGCTTGATCCGCTTCAGCCTGCGCACCGTGAAGCGCGCATGCTTGGTGGAGTCGCGGTTGAGGAAGCCGATGACGACCGCATCCTTGCCGTCCAGATCGAGGCGGCGGATGCCGGACGCCTCCAGGTCGGCGAAGGTTGCTTTCGAGGCGTCGGCGCCCTGCACTTCCAGCACCTGCGCCAACATGGCGGCGGCGGCGTCGTCCAGTTCGCCACGCCCGCCGGCGCAGAGCACGGAAATACCCGATCCGTCCGGCAGCTCGACCTCCTCCGCGTCTTCGGCCTTGGCCTCGCCCGCCTTGCCGTTCGACGTCTTGCCGTTCGATGGCTTGCCGGTCGAGGTCTTGGCGCTCGACGTCTTGGCGTTGGCGGCCTTGGCGTTGGCGGCCTTCCCCTCGCCCGCCGAGGCATTCTCTTCGTCCGCTTCCTCCTCGGCCTCCTGCTGGGCGCTGTCGTCGAGATTGGCGACGAGCGTCTGGGCGCTTTGCGCGACCTGACGCCGCTGCTCGTCGTCCATCACGCCGCGCGTGCGGTCCTGCTCGCCGAGCAGCAGCGCCGGGATAGCGACCTGGTCGTAGAACTGGAACAGGTATTTTTCCTCCAGCATCTCCTCGGCATGGTCGGTCGCCTCGTCCGGGTCGCCGGCCAGCAGCCGCTGGTAGAGCCTGGCATGCGGCTCCAGCACCGGCTCGTTGCCGAAGAGTACGTCGAGGAACTCGAACTGCGGCACGTGGCGGCCGAGCACCACCAGGCAGACGGTGAGCGGCGTCGACAAGACGAGGCCGATCGGCCCCCACAGCCAGGTCCAGAAGATGGCCGCCACGATGATGGCGAGCGGCGACAGGCCGGTGTGGGAGCCGTAGAGCCAGGGTTCGATGACGTTGCCGGTGACGAGCTCCGTGACGATGAACAGCGCCGCGGTCCACACCAGCAAAGTCCAGCCGGGCGCGACCGCCAGCGCCAGGAACAGCGGCAGCATCGCGCCGATGATCGGCCCGATATACGGAACGAAGCGCAAGGCCAGCGCCAGCAGGCCCCAGAGAAGCGCGTTGGGGATGCCCAGCACCCACAGCCCGGCGGTGATGGGCACGGCGTAGACGGTGTTCACCACCAGCTGCATCAGGAGGTACTGGCCGACGCGCTTGCCGGCGTCCTGCAGGGCCTGGGTGGTGCGATGCAGGTCGCCATAGCCGACGAGGCGGATGAAGCGGTCGCGCAAATCCTCCCGCTCCATCAGCATGAAGATGACGACGATGATGACGAGGCCGGCCGAGCCCAGCGGGCTGAGCAGCGGCTCGATCAGGTTCTGCAGCATCTCGAGCGGCTTTTCCTGCGACACGACCTGCACCGGGATCGGCTCGCGCTTCGGCGCCTCGGCGGCCGAGGGCAGCTGCGGCTCCTGGCGGTTGATCTCCTGGCCGACCCGCTCGATGACGCCTGTGAGCCGCGAGATGATGCCGCCGCCGAGGCCGTTCTCCTTCAGCGCGCGGATCTTGGTGACGATGTTGACCTGGTAGACCGGGATGTTCTGGGCAAGGTCGCTGACCTGCGTGGCGACGACGAAGGAAAACAGCGCGAGCGCCGCAAAGGCGCCGGCGACGCTGGCGATGACGGCGGCGAGGCGCGGAATGCCGGCGCGCTTCAGCCAGGAGACGACCGGGGCGATGGCGAAGGTGAGAAGCAGCGCGACGGCGATCGGCAGGAACACCTCGCGGCCGAAATAAAGCGCCGCGACCGTCGTGACAACGCTCGCCATTGTCGGCAGCGCCGTTCGCGGATGGCCCCGCGAGGCCGCAAGCAGGCTCGCCAGCCCGGTCTCCGACGCTCGCATGCCGCTCCCGCGATTTCCCGCCACCTATGTCCTCCGCGCCCCGTCGCCGATGATCGGCGATATTCAGCCGCGGTGCAACGCGCTGGAAGGCCTTTGGTTGCGGAGGCGCTAAAATGGATGCCGTACGCGGCGGTTAGAGCAAATCTCCCCTTCAGGGGGAGACCGGCAGTTGCATCCGAAGCGAGAATTTTTCCTGGAACACGCGCCCTTGCCGGCCGTTTACCTGGCGAAGGGGCATCCACCGAAACCCTCGAAAAAGGAGGCAGCGATGAAAAAGCTTCTGCTTGCTTCGATGATCGCCATCGCCTCGGCGTT
>NZ_JANINM010000457.1 GCF_024509055.1 Mesorhizobium sp.
TCTCCGGCGGCCAGCGCCAGCGCGTCGCCATCGGCCGCGCCATCGTGCGCCAGCCCTCGGCCTTCCTGTTCGACGAGCCGCTGTCCAACCTCGACGCGGCACTTCGCGGCACCATGCGGCTGGAGATCAGCGAGCTGCACCATCAGCTGAAGACGACGATGATCTACGTCACCCACGACCAGGTCGAGGCCATGACCATGGCCGACAAGATCGTCGTGCTGAATGCCGGCAACATCGAGCAAGTCGGTTCGCCGATGGAACTATACAAGACGCCGCGCAATCTCTTCGTCGCCGGCTTCATTGGCTCGCCGAAGATGAACATGATCGAAGGCGCGCCGGCCGACAAATACGGCGCCAAGACCATCGGCATCCGGCCCGAGCACCTCAACATCTCGACCACGGCCGGTGACTGGAAGGCGACGGTGGGCGTCGCCGAGCATCTCGGCTCCGACACTTTCCTGCATGTCCAGGCCGACGGCATCGGCACGATCAATGTCCGCGCCGACGGCGAGGTCGGCGTGAAGCATGGCGACACCGTGTACCTGACCCCCGACAGGGCCAAGCTCCATCGCTTCGGCGCCGACGGCAAGGCGCTTGCCCAGTGAGGACGGCAAAGTGAGGCTGAAAGGCAAATCGGCGCTGGTCACCGGATCGGCGCGCGGCATCGGCAGGGCCTTCGCCGAAGCCTACGTGCGCGAAGGCGCGACGGTGGCGATCGCCGACATCAACCTCGAGGCAGCGGAAGCAACGGCGAGCGCGATCGGCCCGTCCGCCTACGCCATCCGGCTCGACGTCACCGACCAGTCTTCGATCGAGGCCGCGGTCAAGGCGGTCGAGGCGAAGACCGGTGGCCTCGATATCCTCATCAACAATGCAGCTTTGTTCGATCTGGCGCCGATCGTCGAGATCAGCAGGGCAAGCTATGACAAGCTTTTTTCCGTCAACGTCGCCGGCACGCTGTTCATGCTGCAGGCCGCGGCCCGTTCGATGGTCGCGCGCGGCAAGGGCGGCAGGATCATCAACATGGCGAGCCAGGCGGGGCGGCGTGGCGAAGCGCTGGTCGCCGTCTATTGCGCCACCAAGGCCGCCGTCATCTCGCTGACCCAATCGGCGGGACTGGACCTGATCAAGCATCGGATCAACGTCAACGCCATCGCGCCGGGCGTCGTCGATGGCGAGCATTGGGATCATGTCGATTCGCTGTTCGCCAAATACGAGAACCGGCCGAAGGGCGAGAAGAAGAAGCTCGTCGGCGAAGGCGTGCCCTATGGCCGCATGGGCAGGGCGGAAGACCTGACCGGCATGGCCGTTTTCCTCGCCAGCGACGAGGCCGAATACATCGTTGCTCAGACCTACAACGTCGATGGCGGCCAATGGCTGAGTTGATGGGGACGAGTTGAGGGGGACGGTGCTTTTCCCTTCCTCCGGGGAAATGCACCACGGGGCAGGTGAGGGACGGCGCGTAGCAACGTTGCCGCCCCTCACCGCTCTCCTGAACGAGGTCGAATTGTTGGGCCGAGCGCCGACCGAAGGGTAAACCAGATGACCGTGAAACTCTCTTCCTCTAACCTCGCCAAGCTCCCTGCAAAGGTCTCCGGTCCGAAATACGACCGCGCCGCGTTGAAGGCCGGCATCGTGCATTTCGGCGTCGGAAACTTCCACCGCTCGCATCAGGCCGTTTATCTCGACGATCTGTTCAATTCCGGGCTCGGTCACGACTGGGCGCTGATCGGGGCCGGCGTGTTCGAAGGCGAAAAGGCCGGACGCGCCAGGCTCGAGGAACAGGACTGGCTGACCACCGTGGTCGAGCAGGACCAGGGCCACATGAGTGCTCGCGTCACCGGCGCCATGATCGATTTCCTGACGCCTGGCGACGCAGCCGCGATCACCGACCAACTCGCCGACCCGGCGATCAAGATCGTCTCGCTGACCATCACCGAAGGCGGTTATTTCATCGATCCGGCCTCGGGCAAGTTCAATCCCGCCCATCCCGACATCGTCGCGGACGCGCAGCCGGACGCTGCGCCGAAGACCGTGTTCGGCATCATCCTGGCCGGCCTGCTGCGCCGCCGCGCCGACGGCATCGTGCCGTTCACGGTCATGTCCTGCGACAACATCCCCCACAACGGCCACGTGACGTCGGATGGCGTCATCGGCCTCGCCCGGCTGATCGATGAGGACCTCGCCAACTGGGTGAGCGATCATGTCGCTTTCCCGAACGGCATGGTCGACCGCATCACGCCGGCCACCACCGACCGCGAGCGCAAGATCCTCGCCGACGATTTCGACCTGGAGGACAATTGGCCGGTATTCTGCGAGCCGTTCAAGCAATGGGTGCTGGAGGATCATTTCACCGCCGGCCGCCCGGCGCTGGAAAAGGTCGGCGTGCAGTTCGTCAAGGATGTCTCGCCCTACGAGCTGATGAAGATTCGCATCCTCAATGGCGGCCACGCCACAATAGCCTATCCGGCTGGACTGATGGACATCCATTTCGTGCATGAAGCGATGCAGGAACCGTTGGTGCGCGATTTCCTTTCCAAGCTCGAGCATGACGAGATCATCCCGACCGTGCCGCCGGTGCCGAACACCGACCTGGAGGATTACTACCAGCTCATCGAGCGCCGTTTCTCAAACCCGAAGATCGGCGACACCGTCCGCCGGCTCTGCCTCGACGGCTCCAACCGGCAGCCGAAATTCATCATCCCGACGATTGCCGACCGGCTGAAGGCGGGCAAGGGAGTCGCGGGCCTCGCGCTGGAGTCGGCGCTCTGGTGCCGCTATTGCTTCGGCACCACCGACAGCGGCGCCGTCATCGAGCCGAACGACCCCAGCTGGGATCGCATGCAGGGGACCGCGAAGGCGGCGAAAGACAATCCCGACGCCTGGCTGGCCATGGAGGACATCTATGGCGATGTCGGCCGCTCCGCAGTGTTCGCCGAGGCCTTCGCCCATTCGCTCAACGTGCTGTGGGCCAACGGCGCGCGCGAAACCCTGACGCGCTATCTCGCCGGCAGGCTGTAGAACCACTGGAAGCAACTGCAAGATGACGCCCGAACTGGTCATCTTCGACTGTGACGGCGTCCTGGTGGACAGCGAGGCGCTCTCGGTTTCGGCGTTGCTGGGCATGATCAGGCTTGCCGGCGGCGAGGTCGGCGAGGACGCCGCCTACGAGCATTTCCTGGGCAAGAGCATGAAGAGCGTGCGCGAGATTCTCGGCCGTGACTTCGGGCTGGAAATCAGCGACGAGCATCTGACCGCCATGCGCGTCGACCTGATGCGCAAGTTCCGCGAGGAGCTGAAGCCGATCCCCGGCGTCAGGGAAATGCTGCCGAAGCTCGGCCTGCCCTTCTGTGTCGCGTCCTCCGGCACGCTGGAACGCATCCGCTATTCGCTCGATGTCACCGGCCTGCTTGGGTTCATGGAACCGCATCTCTTCAGCGCAGCCATGGTCAAGCGCGGCAAGCCGGCGCCCGACCTCTTCCTCCATGCCGCGGCCACGATGCGGGCAAAACCGCGTAAATGCCTGGTCATCGAGGACAGTCCGGCCGGCGTCGCCGCGGCGCGCGCGGCGGGCATGCGCGTCTTTGCCTTCACCGGCGGCTCGCATGCCGGCAACCCGGCATTGAAAGCGCGGCTTGCTTCGACCGAACCGGACTTTATATTCGCTGACATGCTGCAATTGCCCGATCTGATTGCAGGCCTGGGAGCGAGAGTAAAAGCATCTTGACGAAGAGTTTCGTTTGCGCGGTCGATGTCGGCACCGGGAGCGCTCGCGCGGGCATTCTCGATTCGCAAGGCAACCTGCTTGGCCGCGCCGAACGGCCGATCGCCATGCACCAGCCCAGGGCCGATCACGCCGAGCACGATTCGCAGGATATCTGGTCCGCCGTCTGCGCGGCGGTGCGTGCCGCGCGCGACAAGGCGGGCGTCGCCGCCAAGGATGTCGTCGGCATCTCTTTCGACGCCACATGCTCGCTGGTGGTGCGCGACCGGCAGGGCGGCCAGCTCAGCGTCTCCGTCACCGGCGAGAAGCGTTGGGACACCATCGTCTGGCTCGATCACCGAGCCATTACCGAGGCCGACGAGTGCACAAGCAGCGGCCACGCCGTGCTCGACTATATCGGCGGGGTGATGTCGCCGGAAATGGAAACGCCGAAGCTGATGTGGCTCAAGCGCAACCTGCCCGGGACATGGAATGAAGCCGGCTATCTTTTCGACCTGGCCGATTTCCTGACGTGGAAGGCGAGCGGCTCGCTTGCCCGCTCGCAATGCACGCTGACGGCCAAGTGGACCTATCTCGCGCATGAGGCGAAGAGCTGGCGGCGTGACTTCTTCGAGCTCGTCGGCCTCGGCGATCTCTTCGAGCACGGCAACCTCCCGGAAAAGGCGAGCCCCGTCGGCGCCGATATCGGTCCGCTGACGGCTGAAGCCGCGGCCGAGCTCGGCCTGACCGAAGAATGCCGCGTCGGCGCCGGCGTCATCGACGCCTATGCTGGTGCGCTCGGCGTGCTCGGCGGCTTTGCCGGCGACGAGACGAACATCAGCCGGCATCTGGCGTTGATTGCCGGCACATCGTCCTGCGTCATGGCGATGTCGCTCGATCCGCAGCCCTTTGCCGGCGTCTGGGGTCCGTATTACGGCGCCGCGTTGCCGACGCTCTGGCTGTCCGAGGGCGGCCAGTCGGCGACCGGTGCGCTACTCGACCACATTATCCGCTGGCACGGCGCCGGCGGCGAGCCCGACGCGGCCATGCACATGAAGATCGCCGGGCGTGTCGCCGAGCTGCGCGCGGTCGAGGGCGATGCGTTGGCCGCAAGGCTGCATGTGCTGCCTGATTTCCATGGCAACCGCTCGCCGCTCGCCGATCCTCACGCCGTCGGCGTGATCAGCGGGTTGACACTCGATTCCTCCTTCGACAGCCTGTGCAGGCTCTATTGGCGAACCGCCGTCGGCATCGCGCTCGGCGTGCGCCATGTGCTCGAGGCGTTGAACGAGAACGGCTATCTGATCGACACCCTGCACGTCACCGGCGGCCATACCAAGAACCCCCTGCTGATGGAGCTCTACGCCGATGCAACGGGCTGCACCGTCATCGAGCCGCTGGCCGACGAGGCGGTGCTGCTCGGCACCGGCATGGTGGCCGCGACCGCGGCCGGGCTCTATCCGGATCTGAACGCGGCTTGCGTGGCCATGCAACAGGGCGGCAAGAAGCGCGCCGCCAACCCGGCCGCCGGCGCCCGCTTCGATCGCGACTATCGGATCTTCCTGGAGATGCACCGGCAAAGGCAGGTGCTCGACACGATCGGATAGCGCCGGACCTTATTGCTTGCGCAGCGATGCTCCCGTAGCCGCGTCGAACAGGTGGACGCTCTCCTCATCGAACGTGTAGCGGACAGGCGCGCGCTGCCGCGGGCATTCGCGGGCCGGCACCAGCGCGCTGATCTCCTTGCCGCCGGAGCCGAACGTCACCAACGCGTCATTGCCATGGAATTCGATGAGGTCGGCGGTGCCCTGCAGCACGTTGCCGGCGGCCGCGCTCGCGGTGTTGAGGTCCGGTGGCCGGATACCGAGCACGGCGCGAGCGCCGTGCTGCAGATGGAAGCTTCGGCCTTCGATCGCAAGGACCGTTCCGGCGCCTGTCAGTGTCCAGCCATCCCTGGTTTTGCCGACAGTGACCTCGATGAAGTTCATGTTCGGCGTGCCGATGAAGCCCGCTACGAACATGTTGCCCGGCCGCCCATAGATTTCCGCCGGCGAGCCCACCTGCTCGATGACGCCATCCTTGAGCAGCACGATGCGGTCGGCGAGCGTCATCGCTTCCAGCTGGTCGTGGGTGACATAGACCGTCGTGGTCTTCAGCGACTGGTGCAGTCGTGCGATCTCAACACGCATATGGTTGCGCAGCTTCGCGTCGAGATTGGACAATGGCTCGTCGAACAGGAAGACCTTGGGCGTCTTGATCATGGCGCGCGCGATCGCCACGCGCTGCTGCTGGCCGCCGGAAAGCTCGGCCGGCTTGCGGCCGAGATAGGGTTCGAGGCCAAGCGTCCCGGAGACCGCCTCGACCCGCTTCCGGATTTCCGGCGCGGGCACCTTCAGCCGCTTCAGCCCGAAGGCGATGTTGTCGAAGATCGTCATGTGCGGATAGAGCGCATAGTTCTGGAACACCATGGCGATGCCCCGGTCGCCGGGGTCGAGGTCGTTGACCACCTTGCCGCCGATGGACACCTCGCCGCCGCTGATATCCTCCAACCCCGCCAGCATCCTGAGTAGTGTGGACTTGCCGCAGCCGGACGGACCGAGGAAGACGACGAACTCGTGTTCCTCGATCGACAGGTTCAAGTCGCGGATCACGGTCGTGGCGCCATAGGCCTTGTCGACATGGGAGCAAACGATCGCGGACATCTATCAGCCCTTCTCGCCGGTAAGCAGGATCTGCAGCTTGACGTCCTGCGGGTTGCCTGTGGCTGCCCGCTCGAACGCCTTGATGCTGTCGGAGAAGTCGAAAGTGCCGGTGATGAGCGGCTTGAGGTCCACCTTGCCGGAGGCGATCAGCTGCAGGGCGCGGTCGAAGATGTTGGCGTAGCGGAACACGGTTTCGATGCGCACCTCCTTGGCGATTGCCGCCGGCACGTCGAGGCTGACGGCCTCGACCGGCAGGCCCACCAGCACGACCGCGCCGCCGGGCCGCACGACCGCGAACAGGTCGGCAAAGGCTTTCGGGTTGCCGCTCGCTTCGAAGACGACATCGGCGCCCCAATTGTCGGTCGCCGTCGCGACGGCGTCGGCCAGCGATTGCGCGCCGATATTGATTGGCTCGATTCCGGCATATTGCGCGGCGATTGCCAGCTTCGGGGCTGAAAAGTCGGAGATGAGCACCTTGGAGCACCCGCCGGCTAAAGCCGCAAGCGCGATCATGATGCCGATCGGGCCGCATCCGATGACGACGGCGACGTCGCCCGGCACAATCCTGGCGCGGGTCGCCGCCTGCATGCCGATGGCGAAGGGTTCCACCATCGCGCCTTCGGCGAAGGAGACATTGTCCGGTAGCTTGTAAGTAAAGGCCGCGGGGTGAACTGCATACGGCGCCAGCACGCCATGCACCGGCGGCGTCGCCCAGAAGGTGACGTCGGGATCGACATTGTAGATGCCGAGCTTGCTCGCGCGCGATGATAGGTTGGGCACGCCGGGCTCCATGCAGACCCGGTCGCCGACCCTGAGTGTCTCGATATTGGCCCCGGTCGCGACAATCGTTCCGGAGGCCTCGTGGCCGAGCACCATCGGCTGGCGCACGATGTAGCTGCCGATGGCGCCATGCGTATAATAATGCACGTCGCTGCCGCAGACGCCGACGGTGTGGATGGCGATCTTGACGTCGTCCGGCCCGACATCGAGCGGCAGCGCGATCTCGCGCAGCGACAGTTCACCTTTTTTCTCAAGCACGAGTGCCCGCATCGGTATAAGCCTCACTTCAACTTTTCTTTTGCCGGAAAACGGAATTCAGGAAGCCGCTCAGGACACCGAGGAACAGCAGCGGCGGCAGCGACAAGAGCACGACCGAGGCGTTGAGGATTCCCCACGGCACGTTCATGCCCTGCTGCGACAGCTCCGAGGCGACGATCGGCAATGTCTTGGCGTTCGAGCTCGACAGCATCAGCGCGATCAGGAACTCGTTCCAGACCAGCACGAAGCTGAAGGCGATGGCGCCGGCGAGCGAGCGCGCCGCGACGGGAAGCGCGATCCGCCAGAACACGGAATAGGCGCCGTAGCCGTCGACGAAGGCCGCCTCCTCGATCTCCTTCGGCACGCCCTGGAAGGCCGGGATGGCAAGCCACATGTTGACGGAGATGGTCAGCAGCGAATAGGTGACGATCAGCGCGGGAAGCGTGTCGTAGAGGCCGATCTGAAGCCAGATCACCATCAGCGGAATGGCGACCGCAACGGGCGGCAGGAAGCGCAGCGACAGCACGAAGAACTGGATGTCGCCGGCCCAGCGGTTGGGATAGCGGGCCACGGCATAGGCCGCCGGCAGGCCGAGCACGACGCCGATCAGCACGGCCGAGCCGCAGGCGACCACGGAGTTGTAGAGGCCGGTGAGCACGCTGTCGCGGCCCAGAATGTAGCTGACATTGTCGAGCGTCGGCGTGAAGACCAGCCGCGGGATGCGCGTGATGATGTCGACATTGTTCTTGAAGGCGTTGAGCGCGGTCCACAGCAGCGGGAACACGGCCATGAAGCCGGCCAGCGCCAGGATGGTCTTGGCCATCAGGCGGCCCAGTCTTATCGGAGATGGCTTCATGCCTGCACCCGCTTCCACAGGAAAGTGAAGGTGATGACCGTCGCGATCATCATCAGCACCGCCATGGCCGACGCGTAGGACACCTTGCCGGACTCGATGAAACCCTGCGAGAAGGCGTACATGTCGAGCGTTTCGGTCGCCACGCCCGGCCCGCCGCGCGTCATCACATAGATCAGGTCGAATGAGCGCAGCGACTCGATCATCTTGACGAACATCAGGCTGATCAGCGGCGCCTTGAGCATCGGCAGCGTCACATAGGCATGGATCTGCCAGCGTCGCGCGTGGTCGAGCCTGGCCGCCTCGATCGGCTGCGGCGGCAAGGTCTCGAGCAGCTTCAGCACGATCACGGCGAAGAACAGCCCCCACTGCCAGACATCGACCGAGGCGACCGCGAACAGCGCCGTGGATGCTTGGGAAAGCGGGTCGAAGATCAGTCCGCCGGTGAGAAGCCGGTAGGGATAGGTGGCGATGCCGTAGAGCGGGTGATAGGCGAACTTCCACACGAAGGCGGCCGAGACGCGGGGCAACAGCACCGGAATGATGAACAGCAGGCAGTAGAAATTGCGCAGGCGCGGCGAGGCCGCCTCGAACATCAGCACGCCGAGCCCGATCGCCACCGCCATGGTGGCAACCACGGTGACGATCTCCCATTTCACCGAGACCCAGACGGCATTGAGGAAGCGGCGGTCGAGGAAGAGGTCGGCGAAGTTCGAGAACCAGACCCAGGAATAGCCGGACGAACTCAGCTCCCGGTTCTGCAGGGCGATGACGATGGCGTAGAGCGTCGGCACCATCGACAGCACGAGCAGGATGGCCAGAGTCGGAACGAGAAACGTGACCGGCAGAGATGAGCGTCGGCGCATTGCCTATCCTCGCTTGTGTTCCGGATACCGGGTCTCGGCCGCTGTCCGGAAGCAATAGTCGGCGAAAAGGTTTCCGCGACGCGCAGGTCCCGGCACTCCGGCGAGTGCCGTGGAACGCGCGTCGCGGGCGGGAGGATTACTTCTTCTTCACCAGATCGTTGGCGTAGGCCTCGAGTTCGTTGAGGCCGCCCTTGATGTCGGTGCGCGTGCCGGTGACCAGCTCTTCCAGGATGATGCCCCAGCGGTCGCCGAGATCGGGCCAGCGCGGGTCCTGCCAGAAGTTCACCGCGGTGACCTTGCCGGTGTCGGCCAGCGCCTTGCCGAGATCGGCGCCGTAGATGTCGGCGAATTCCTTGCTGGACAGGACGCTGGTGCGGTTCAACTCGCCGAACTGATGCGCGTCGAGGCGGCGCTTCTCGTTTTCCTTCGAGGTCGCCCAGGCGACGAACAGGCCTGCGCATTTTTTCGAGGTGTCGTCTGCATTGGCCTTGGCCGCGATGGCAAGTCCGTGGCCGTAGCCGCCGCCGGGCAGCGGCGAGGGCGGCGGCAGGAAGCCGACCTTGCCGACGACCTGTGAGGTCTTGGGATCGACCGCCATGCCCGAAAGCGGCGTCGATTCGACGAGGATGGCGACCTGGCCGGAGAGGAAGGCGCCGGTCGATTCATCCCAGCTGCCGGTCTGGGTCCCCGGTGCGGAATCCTTGAACAGCTTGAGATAGGTCTCGGTCGCCTTCACAGCCGCGTCCGAATTGAAAGCCGGCTTGTCACCGTCGAACCACTTGCCACCGTAAGCCTTGAAGAAGGGCATCCAGCGCCAGACATTGGCGCCCGAGCCGCGCGCGCCTCGCAAGGCAATGCCGTACATGCCCTTGCCTGGATCGGTCAGCTTCGGCACGTCGGCGATGAGCTCGTCCAGCGTCTTCGGCGGCTGGATGCCGGCGGCTTCGAGCACGTCCTTGCGATAGACCATCAGGTCGCCGCCCCCGGTCAGCGGCGCGAACCAGACCTTGCCGTCATAGGTGGCGACCTTCTGGCGGCCCGGATCGAAATCGGCGAAGTCGTATTCAGCCGGATAATAATCGGTCAGCGGCACGATCCACTTCGACGAGGCGAAAAGCGCCACGTTGGCCTCGTCGACATAGTAGACGTTGTAGTTGCCGACGGTAGACGCGTCGGCGCGCGATTTCGCACGGCGGTCGTTCTCGTTGAGATAGTCGATCTGGAAGCCGGCGCCGGAGAGCTTCTTGAACTCTTCCTTGGAGTCCTCGAGCAGGGTGAGCCCGTCGCGCGGTTGTGCCAGCACCTTGACCGGGGCCGAGCAGACCGGGGTCTGGGCCAGCGCCAAGGTTGAAACGGAAGCTGTAAGCATGAAAGCTGCGCCCAGGCTGGCAGCGAGCCTAATTGATTTCATTGTCTTTTCTCCTCCAACATGACTTGCAGGAGGCGGAAGTCCACGGGCCATGACCCTCACCGTCACCCGGGCAACCTGCCGTCCTGTGCTGACAATGAGGAGTTGCAACAGGGCAAGCTAGAAGCCTGCTTGCAGCAGACCTGTACTTTTATGCATTGTGCGATGCAAAAGAATCGCCCAGGTGATAACAGCCCGACACACGAGTATCAGTCCTGCCTTGGGTGAGGTTCCGGCCTGATCAGGCCCGCAACGTCAGCCTCTGCCGTGACAGCTTTCGATAGGATGACGGGGTCATCTTGTGCTTGCGCAGGAAGGCCCGGTTGAAGTTGGAGATATTCATGTAGCCGACCTGAAAACAGATGTCCGTGATCGGGGTTTCGGTATCGGCGAGCAGCTTGCAGGCTTGCCAAAGCCTGAGCTTGGCCACATGATCGCTGAAACTGTTGCCGGTGTTCTTTTGGAAGAAGCGCGAGAACGTGCTTTCGCTCATGCCGGCCAGTTCCGCCACGTCCGGAAGCTTCAAGTCTTCGGCGAAATGCTGGAACAGGTAGGTCAGTGTGCGCTGGATGATGTCGAGCGAGGCGGCGTCGAGAGCCGGCGAGAAATCCGGCGACGACAGGAGCTCGTATTCATCGGTCTTGGCCAGCAAATCCAGCAGCTCGACGAACAGGCGAAACCTTGTAAGTCCGTGCACCGCGCCCATCGCCTCCATCAACGCGGCGCCGTCGATGGCGGTCCGGCCGTGGAAGACTATGCCTCGGAGCGACCGTTCCAGGAACGGCTCCAGCTCGCGCAGTTCCGGCAGCAATCCGGCCGATCCGCGCAGGCGCTCCGGGTCGAACTGCAGGACGATGTCGCGGCCTTCGATTAGCTCGCCGGGCTGAACCGCGGTCACCCAGTCATGTGGCAGGCCGCCGCCCACGATCGTCAGATAACCCGGCCCGAACTCGCCGATGTGGTCGCCGACCAGCACCACGCCGGACGATTTGCGCAAAAGATGGATTTCGTATTCCGGATGGAAGTTCCAGACATTGCGCTCCCAGGGGTAGTCGTCCAGCCGCCACAGGAAACTGTCGCTCGCCTGCGTGACGATGTGCTCGAAGGCCGGCACGGTGCGCGGAATGGCGGTCGGGTTCTTTCTGCGCCTGAACGGCATCCTCACCTCCCAGGTATACTGCGCCGGCTCTCCATGTCCCGCTCTTCATGCGTAGCAGGCCTGGGCAGGCAAGTGAACGAGTAGCCGGGGTCCTGCCGCTGGATCAATGATTGGCTCGTCCTCCTCTCTTGCCAACATGTCGCATTTCGTTCAAAAGGCGACGCAAACGGCGCAATTTCGTCGTTTTGACGTGCGGCTTCCGGGTCCTGTCCCGACGCGCCGCGTTCTGAAAGAGCGGAAAATGTCTGCGATCGAAACCGGCGCCCGCGCGCCGGAAAATCTTTGGCGTCAGGAAATCGGGGCGACATTGGCGCTCGCCTGGCCGATGGTGCTTACCAATCTCGGCCAGACCGCCATGACCGCGACCGACGTCATGATGATGGGCCGGCTGGGCCCCGACACGCTGGCCGCCGGCGCGCTCGGCGCCAACCTCTATTTCATGCCGCTGATCTTCGGGCTCGGCCTGATGCTGGCGACCTCGCCGATGATGGCGACCGAACTCGGCCGACGTCGCCATTCCGTACGCGACCTGCGTCGCACGGTGCGGCAGGGTTTGTGGCTGGCGATCCTGATCTCGATCCCGATCTGGCTCTTCCTCTCGCATGGCGAGGAGGTGCTCCTCGCCATGGGCCAGAAGCCCGAACTAGCCCATCAGGCCGGCATCTACCTGCACTGGCTGCAATGGGCGGTGCTGCCATTCTACGGCTATATCGTGCTGCGCTCCTTCATCTCGGCGCTGGAGCGGCCCGGCTGGGCATTGATCATCGTCTTCATAGCGGTCGCCTGCAACGTGCTGTTCAACTGGGTCTTCATGTTCGGCAATCTCGGCTTCCGGGCCATGGGCATTGCCGGCTCTGGTCTCGCCACCTCGCTCTCCAGCACGCTGATGTTCGTTGGCCTGGCTGCCGTAGTGATGCTGGAGAAGAAGTTCCGCCGCTATCGTCTGCTCGGCCGCTTCTGGCGCTCCGATTGGCCGCGCTTTCGTGGCCTGCTGAAGCTCGGCCTGCCGATCGCTGGCATCCTCGCGTTCGAGGTGACGATCTTCAACGCGGCGGCGCTGCTGATGGGCCTCATCGACGCGGATTCCTTGGCCGCGCACGCCATCGCCATCCAGATCGCATCGATCTCCTTCATGGTGCCGCTCGGTCTCAACCAGGCGGTGACCGTGCGCGTCGGGCTCGCCCATGGCGCCGGCAATGCGGAAGGCGTCTCGCGCGCCGGCTGGACGGCCTATGTCATCGGTGTTTCCTTTATGGCGCTGATGGGGCTGGTGATGATCCTGTGGCCGCATCTGTTGATCAGCGCCTTCATCGACCTCGCCGATCCGGGCAATGCCAGGGTGATCGCGCTTGCCGTGTCGTTCCTGGTCTTTGCCGCGCTGTTCCAGATCTTCGACGGCGCGCAGGCTGTCGCTGCCGGCATGCTGCGCGGCCTGCACGACACCAAGGTGCCGATGATCTATGCCGCGATCGGCTATTGGGGCGTGGGCCTGCCGCTCGGCGTGCTGCTCGCCTTCCACTTCGGCCTCGAGGGCGTCGGTATCTGGATCGGCCTCGCCACGGGACTGGCCGTGGTCGCGGCGCTACTGCTGGCACGCTGGTTGCGGCGCGACCGCATCACGCCGTCGCTGTCCTTCGGACATTGAGAGACGGGCTGCCGGTCCGCCGGCAGCCGCACAATCCTGACGTCAGCGCGTAGCGGCCCGCTCCAGCCGGCGTGCGTATTGCGTCAGCGGGAAGCACATGAGGAAGAAGATCAGCGCCACCAGGCCGTAGACGGTAAACGGCTCGAAAGTGGCGTTGTTGATGGCGTTGGAAGTCTTGACCAGTTCCTCGAAGCCGATGATCGAGGTCAATGCTGTCGACTTGATCAGCTGCACCAGGAAGCCGACGGTCGGCGCGCGGGTGATGGTGAACGCCTGCGGGAGGATGATCAGCCGCAGTTCCTGAAGATAGTGAAGGCCGAGGCTGGCGCCGGCATCCCACTGTCCCTGCGGCAGCGCGTCGACGCCGCTGCGCCAGATCTCGGCGAGATAGGCACTGGCGAAGAAGGTGAGACCAAGCATCGCCGCCGTCCACGGCTCGATGCGCAGTCCGAGCATCGGCAGGCCGAAGAACATCAGGAAAAGCTGCATCAGGAGCGGCGTGCCCTGGAACAGCGCGATGTAGCCCGAGGCGATCCGCTTGGTCCATTTGCTCTTGGATATGCGCAGGAACAGCACGGCAAGTCCGACCAGCGCGCCGCCGGCGAAGGCCGCGAGCGACAAAAGCACGGTCCAGCGTGTGGCGAGCAGAAGGTTGCGCAGGATGTCCCAGAAGGTGAATTCGATCATGACACGCCCGCTCCAAGAGCCCGGCGCCCGCCGGCGACGAGCAGCCGGCGCAACCCCATCGACAGGCCGAGATAGACCAGCGTCACCACCAGATAGGTCTCGAAGGCACGGAAGGTGCGTGCCTGCAGCATGTCCGCCTCGTAGGTCAGTTCCTGCACCGCGATCTGCGACACCACCGCCGATTCCAGCATCATGATGATGATCTGGCTGGTCAGCGCCGGATAGATCACCTTGAGCGCCTGCGGCAGCACGATCTTGATGAACACCTGTCTCGGCCTGAGCCCAAGCGCGAGCGCCGCCTCGGTCTG
>NZ_JANINM010000458.1 GCF_024509055.1 Mesorhizobium sp.
GAGATCGAGATCGGTCTCGGCGCCGTCGTCGGTCACGAACACTTCGCCGTGCTGGTACGGCGACATCGTTCCCGGGTCGACATTGAGGTATGGGTCGAGTTTTTTGATCCGGGCGCGATAGCCTCGCGCCTGCAGAAGAGCCCCAAGAGCTGCTGCGGCAATGCCTTTTCCGAGCGAGGAAACCACGCCGCCTGTGATGAATACATATCGCGCCATGGGAGTCATCGCTTAACGCGGCCGGATTGATTCCGCCAGAGAAAAAACCGCCGCGAAGGCTTTTTCCCAAAATGGCGCTGGTGCCTGCGGGCAGGCATTTGCGAAGCCTGTCGCCCAAACGGCCAAGCCGTTTTGGGCGACAGGCAAAAGACTCAAAACAAAAAGGGCCGGCGGTGCCGGCCCTTTCGGCATGCTAACGACCAGTCGTCAGATGATAACGACTAGTTGTTATATGATAACAACTTTGGTGCCAATCCTGACGCGGCTGTAGAGGTCCATGACGTGCTCGTTGATCATGCGGAAGCAGCCATTCGAGGCGCTGGTTCCGATCGACTGTGGAGCGATCGTGCCATGGATGCGCAGATGCGTGTCCTTCTTGCCGTCATAGAGGTAGATGGCGCGCGCTCCGAGCGGATTCTCGCCGCCACCGGCCATGCCGTCCTTGTACTGGCCATAGTGCTTCGGCTCGCGCTTCTGCATGTCGAGCGTCGGGATCCAACGCGGCCATTCCTGCTTGTCGCCGACCGCAACCGTGCCCTTGAACTGCAGGCCCTCGCGACCGACCGCAATGGCATAGCGGCGCGCCGTAGAATAGGTTTCGACGAGGTAGAGGCGCCGAGCGCTGGTGTCGATGACGATCGTGCCGGGCTCGTAGCCGGAGAAGGCGACGTCCTGCGGCACGTATTCGGGCTTCACCTTGAAGGGCCTCTTTGCGTCCTTCCTGGCAAGCGCGCTGTCGAGCGCGCGTGTTTCGGGCAGATAGTCGATCGAACTTGCCGAAGCGCCGCCGAACAGGCCGGCGAAGAGCCCGTTGCTCGCCTGCTTCTGGCCGGGTGCTTCGCTGCGCAATTCGCCATTGTTACCGGTGCTCGTGATGTTCATGGCCTCGGCCGGAATCGGCTGCTCGGGCTGGAGGGGCGCGAGCGGCGCGACAGGCGTAAGCGGTTCAAGCGTCTTGGTCGCCTTCTTCTTTTCCGGCTTGGCGTCGGCCACTTCAGTCGCCGCGGCCGAGCCGTTCTTGGCCAGCCACTCCTGGCGGGCAGCGTCGGCCTTGGCCTTGGCCGCCTCGCGCATCGCCAGCTTGCGGGCCTCGAGCGCCTTGTCCTTGGCGGCGGCCTTGTCGGCCTCGATCTTGGTTTCGAGCTTGCGAATCTGCGCAAGGTCGTCGGAGGTCGGGTTCTTCTTCTTCTTCAGAATCCTCAGCTGCGACGCATCGCTCTTGGCGGTGGCGGGAATGGCGCCGGTCGTCTCCATGGACGGCGAAGCGGCCAGGTTTGCCGGTGCGGCAATGGCTGCGGAACCCATGCCGAGGACGGCACAGAATCCCAAGATAATGAAGCTGCGAAGCTGCATGGCGAAGATCCGATCGTTCAATGCTTGTTGCCCACGGCGTCGCCCGGCGCCCCCCAAGGACGCCGAAAAGTGCCGCGCGCAATCTATAATCGATTAGCCACGGACCCCTCAAGCGCGGCAATGCGCTACGCTTGGTTGAATCTTCGTGATCGAGCGGCATTTGCCGCGACTGTGTTCAAACAACAACAGATCGCGGCCGCAATGCTTGTCCGGCTATTGGTTCGGGACCTGTGGGGTGACCGGCAAGGTGACACCGTTGGTCGCGGGCGGGGTGGTCGGATTCGCGGGCGCCGGTGTGGCAGGCGCAGGCGCCGGAGCCGTTGTCGTCGCGCTGTTGGACAGCGGTGTCGTGGTCGTCGCGCCCCCTGACGGGGCCGCCGGCGCGGCGGCGCCAGCCGGGGCCGCGGGCGCCTTGCCGCCGGCCGGTGCGACCGGACCGCTCGAGCCCGGCAGCTGGTTGAGCACGCCCTTGCCGGCATTGTCGGTAGTCGACGCCGGGGCGCGGTCAAGGATGTCGATCGGCTTCTCGCCATAACGGGCGAGAACGGACAGCGCCAGGGAAGTCACGAAGAAGGCGGCCGCCAGGATCGCGGTCGCGCGGGTGAGCGCGTTCGCGGCGCCCCGCGCGGTCATGAAACCGGAACCGCCGCCGATGCCCAGACCGCCGCCTTCGGAGCGCTGCAGCAGCACCACGCCGACAAGGGCGAGCACGACCATGAGGTGGACGACGATCAGTACGGTTTCCATAATTTATCCTGGCGAGGCCTTGCGCGGCCGCGCATACGACCGATGATTTGGAGGCGGCTCCTTACAATGCTTTGGCAGCATTTCCAAGCCCGTGGCCGGGAATATGGGGAGCAATACGGCCATTGCAACGATTTTGGCCGAACCCCCGCCGCCGCGATGTCCGCAAAGCCTATGCGATGTTCATGTAGGCTTCCGCGATGGCAAGGAAGTCGGCTGCCTTGAGGCTGGCCCCCCCGACCAGCGCGCCATCGACATTCTCGACGCCGAGCAGTTCCACCGCATTGGAAGGCTTGACCGAACCACCATAAAGGATGCGCATCTTGGCCGCCGCGTCGCCGAGCAAGGCGGTCAGTTTGCCGCGGATATGCGCATGAGCCTCGGCAACGTCGGTCGCGGTCGGCGTCAGGCCTGTGCCGATGGCCCAGACCGGTTCATAGGCAATGACGGTATTGGCCGCAGTTGCGCTGGTCGGCACCGACCCCGATAGCTGGCGCGACAATATATCAAGCGTGGTGCCGGCCTCGCGTTCGGCTCTCGTCTCGCCGATGCAGATGATGGCCACTAGGCCTGCGCGCCATGCCGCGGAGGCCTTGGCATGGACGACCTCGTCATCGTCGCCGCATTGCTCGCGACGCTCGGAATGGCCGACGATCACGTGGCTGGCGCCGGCATCCTTCAGCATCTCTGCCGAAATCTGGCCAGTATACGCGCCGCTCTCCTCAGGATGGCAATCTTCTCCGCCGACACGCACGGGTGTGCGCGAAAGGATCTCGGCGGCCTGGTGCAGCAATGTCGCCGGGACGCAGACCGCGGCTTCCGTCTCCGCATCTAGCCCGCTCATGAAGCCGTTGCCGATCATCCGCAATTCGTTGAGCGAGGCGCTGGTGCCGTTCATTTTCCAGTTGCCGGCGACGAGCGGGCGGATTCCAGGGGTCATGGCACGGTCTCTCCAGGCGGGACAAAAGGCAGGCGCCCTCACTACCAAAATCAGGCCACAAAGCAATCGACACTGGCGCGGAAGGGCGCTATTGCGCTTGTTTCAGACTCGGCGCATGCGAAATTGCGCAAAAATCGGAAGTAAGCATGCTTGGTATATTGAGAAGCGCGGCGAGTACCTGGATCGCGAAGACGTTGCTGTCATTGCTGATTCTGAGTTTTGCTGCCTGGGGCATCACCACGCGCATGGTGGGGGGCGTGCTGGCTGGCCATCATGCTGTGATCACCGCCGGCGGCACCGAGGTTTCGATCAACGAATACCGCCTTGCCTATGATCGCCAGATCAATGTGCTGTCGCAGCAATATGGCCAGCGCATCACGCAGGAGCAGGCCAAGCTGCTCGGCATCGACAACACGGTGCTGGCGCAACTCGTATCGGGCGCGGTGCTTGACGAGCAAGCCCGCAAGCTCGGGCTCGGCCTCTCCAAGGACAGGCTGGCCGAGTTGACGCGCGACGATCCTGCCTTCAAGGGGCCAAGCGGCCAGTTCGACCGCAGGACATTCGAATATCTGTTGCGCCAGGTCGGCATGCGGCCGGAAGATTACCTCAAGAACCGTTCGCAGGTGGCGGTGCGCCAGCAGATCGTCGAGGCGGTCTCGGATGGCCTCAAGGCACCGCAGACCTTCCTGAAGGCAGTCGCGCTCTATCGCGGCGAAGACCGCACGATCGATTACATCGTGTTGCCGAAGACGCTGGTGCAGCCCATCGAGGCGCCGTCGGATAGCGCGCTCTCGGCCTATTTCGAGGCCAACAAGAAGAACTATGCCGCGCCGGAATACCGCAAGTTCTCCTATGTCCGGCTCGAACCACAGGACATCATGGACCCGTCCTCGGTCACCGACCAGCAGGTCGCGGACGACTACAAGAAGAATATCGCGCGCTACACCACGCCCGAGATGCGCACGATCGAGCAGTTGGTGTTCAAGACGCCCGACGCCGCCAAGGCCGCCTATGATTCGCTGAAGACCGGCGCCACCTTCGACAAGATCATCACCGCCGAGGGCAAGACACAGGCCGACACCGTGCTCGGCACGCTTGCCAAGGACAAGATCGCCGACAAGGCGGTGGCGGACGCGGCTTTCGCGCTCAATGTCAATGAGGTCAGCCCTGTCGTTCAGGGCGCCTTCGGTCCGGTGCTCTTGCGCGTCAGCGAGATCAAGCCGCAGGTCGTGAAGCCGGTCTCGGAAGTATCCGACCAGATCCGCAAGGATCTGGCGCTGGGCGAAGCGAGCCGCATCCTGCTCGATGTGCATGACAGCTATGAAGATACCCGTGCGTCAGGAGCTTCGCTCGCTCAGGCAGCCGACAAGCTGAAGCTCAAGGACATCACCGTCGATGCGATCGATCGCACCGGCTTGCGGCCTGACGGCACGATCGTGAAGGACCTGCCGGAATCGCCCGAGCTGATCAAGGCTGTCTTCGCTGCCGAACCCAACGCCGAGAACGAAGGCATCACCACCGCGGACAACGGCTTCGTGTTCTACGAGGTGCAATCGATCACGCCGGCGCGCGACCGCACGCTGGACGAAGTTCGCCAGAAGGTATTGGCCGACTGGACAGCCGCCGAGACCAACAAGCGGCTCGACGCGAAGGCGCAGGAACTGGAAAAGCGCCTGAAGGCCGGGACGACGCTCGACGTCATAGCCGGCGAGCTGAAGCTCGAAAAACAGACCAAGCGGGGCCTGAAGCGTGAGGCCGATGACGCCGATTTTGGCAAGGAAGGCGCCGCCGCGATGTTCGGCGTCGGCGAAGGCGGCACCGGGCTGATCCCCTCGCCTACCGGCGACGGCCAGATCCTGTACAAGGTTGCCGAGGTCTTCGAACCGGCCGGCGCCGACGGCAGCTCGGTTCCGGAAGATGCGCAGAAGTCCTTCGCCGGTGGCATGTCCGACGACCTGCTCGACCAGTTGGTGGCGCAGCTGCAGTCGCAATACAACGTCCGCGTCGATCCGAACGCCATCTCGCAAGCACAGACACGATGAGCGCGCTAAAGACCCACATAGCCAAGGTGGCTACCGGCTCGGCGCTCTCCTTCGAGGAAGCGCGCGAGGCCTTCGACATCATCATGTCGGGCGACGCCACGCCCGGCCAGATCGGCGGCTTCCTGATGGCGCTGCGGGTACGCGGCGAGACGGTGAGCGAGATCTCCGGCGCCGTCGCCACGATGCGCGCCAAGATGCTTCGGGTCGAGGCTCCGCATGGCGCGATCGATATCGTCGGCACCGGCGGCGACAACTCCCACAGCGTCAACATCTCGACCGCGTCGGCCTTCGTCATCGCTGCGACGGGCGTTCCGGTCGCCAAGCATGGCAATCGCGGCCTGTCCTCGCTGACCGGATCGGCCGATGTGCTGACCGCGCTTGGCGTCAAGATCGACATCTCGCCTGAAACCATTGGTCGCTGCATCCATGAAGCCGGGGTCGGCTTCATGTTCGCGCCCGCGCATCATCCGGCGATGAAGCATGTCGGGCCGACCCGGGTCGAGCTCGGCACGCGCACGATCTTCAACCTGCTCGGTCCGCTGTCGAACCCGGCCGGCGTCAGCCGCCAGATGGTCGGCGTTTTCCTGCCTGAATGGATTATGCCGGTGGCCGAGACGCTGAAGGCGCTCGGCGCCGACCATGCCTGGGTCGTGCATGGCGACGGATATGACGAGATCACCACAACCGGCGAGACTCAGGTTGCCGAACTTGCGGGCGGCGAGATTCGCAGCTTCATGCTGACGCCGGAGGCCGTGGGGCTGAAACGGCACACCAAGGAAGACCTGCGTGGCGGCGACGCGGCCTACAACGCCAAGGCGCTGCGCGACATGTTGGGCGGTGCTGCCGGCGCCTATCGCGACACGGTGCTGATGAATGCCGGCGCCGGACTGGTGATAGCGGGCAAGGCGACGACACTCGCCGACGGCATCGAAGCGTCCGCGCAGGCCATCGATAGCGGCCGGGCGCTCGCGGTGCTCGACAAGCTCGTCGAGATTTCGAACGGATAGAACCTTGTCGGACATCCTGCGCAAGATCGAGGCCTATAAGCGCGACGAGATCGCGGCAGCTAAGCTCAGTGTGCCGCTCGCCGAGGTCAAGGCGAAGGCCAGTGACGCCTCCGCTCCGCGCGGTTTCCTCGCCGCGCTCGAAGCCAAGCGCAAGGACGGCGGCTTCGCGCTGATCGCCGAGATCAAGAAGGCGAGCCCGTCCAAGGGGTTGATCCGCGCCGATTTCGATCCGCCGGCGCTCGCCAGGGCTTATCAGCAAGGAGGGGCAGCCTGCCTGTCGGTGCTGACCGACGCGCCGTCCTTCCAGGGTGCGCCGGCCTTTCTGACCGCCGCGCGCGCTGCGGTTGACCTGCCCGCCTTGCGCAAGGACTTTCTCTTCGATCCCTACCAGGTCTACGAGGCGCGCGCCTGGGGCGCCGATGCCATCCTGATCATCATGGCCAGCGTCGATGATGTGTTGGCCCGCGAGCTGGAGACGACTGCCTTTGATCTCGGCATGGACGCGCTGATCGAAGTGCACGATGAGAAGGAAATGCAGCGCGCGCTTAAGCTGTCGTCGCGCCTGATCGGCATCAACAATCGCGATCTGAGAACGTTCGAGACCAGTCTCGGCGTCTCCGAGCGGCTTGCGGGCATGGTGCCGGCGGACCGGCTCCTGGTCAGCGAGAGCGGCATCTTTACCCACCAGGACTGTCGCCGTCTGGAGAAGAGCAGGATAGGCACCTTCCTCGTCGGCGAAAGCCTGATGCGGCAGGCCAATGTCGCCGCGGCGACAGAGCTTCTGCTCACGGGCAAGGCGCCGGCCGAGGCCGTTTGAGCATGGCTGCCCTGACCCATCTGGGCGCCGGCGGCGAGGCCAACATGGTCGATGTCGGCGACAAGGCCGAGACGACGCGCACGGCGACTGCCCAAGGTTTCGTCTCGATGCGGCCTGAAACACTGGAGATGATCCTGGCCGGGAACGCCAAGAAGGGCGACGTGCTGGGCACCGCCCGCATCGCCGGCATCATGGCCGCGAAGAAAACGCATGAGCTCATCCCGCTCTGCCACCCGCTGCTGCTCACCAAGGTCGCGGTCGAGATCGAGCCTGAGCGCACCCTTCCCGGCCTCAGGGTCACCGCGCTCGCCCGTGTCACCGGCAAGACGGGCGTGGAGATGGAGGCGCTGACCGCGGCCTCCGTCGCCTGCCTCACCATCTACGACATGGCCAAGGCTGTCGATCGCGCCATGGTGATTTCCGGCATCAGGCTGGTCGAAAAGACCGGCGGCAAGTCGGGCGACTACAAGGCGGGTTCGTAGGATGGCGCTCGTACCGCTTGCCGAAGCGCTCGCGCGCTTGCTGGACAGCGCCACTGCATTGCCTGGTGAAAGCGTTGCGCTGGCGGATGCGGCCGGTCGGGTACTCGCCGGGCCGCTGGTGGCATTGCGCACCCAACCCCCGTTCAACGCTTCTGCCATGGATGGCTATGCCGCGCGATCCGCCGATGTGGCATCAGTGCCAGCACAGCTCTCCGTCGTTGGAATGGCGCCTGCCGGGCACGGCTTCGCCGGGATTGTCGGCAAGGGCGAGGCAGTGCGCATCTTCACCGGCGCCCCTGTGCCGGAAGGCGCCGACACCATCGTCATCCAGGAAAATGTCCGCGATCTCGGCGGCGCTGGCATCGAGGTTACGGAACCGACTGCCGCCGGGCGCAACATTCGTCGCGCCGGCCTCGATTTCGAGCGCGGCGACGTCGTGCTGGATAAGGGCCGATTGCTCGATCCGGCGGCGCTCTCGCTGGCGGCGTCAGCCAATCACGCCAGCCTCGACGTGGTGCGTCGGCCATTGGTTGCCATCATCGCGACAGGCGATGAATTGCTGCCTCCGGGCAGCGAGCTCGGTCCTGACCAGATCATCTCGTCCAATGCCTATGGTGTCGCCGCCGCGGCGCAAGCGGTGGGCGCCCGCGCGCTTGACCTGGGCATCGCCGCCGACCGTCACGAAGCGATCGCGGCGCTGGTCAGGAAAGCCGTAGCGGCAGGCGCCGACGTCATCGTCACGCTCGGCGGCGCCTCGGTCGGCGACCACGACCTGATCCACGACGTGCTGACCGGCGAAGGCATGACGCTCGATTTCTGGAAGATCGCCATGCGCCCGGGCAAGCCGCTGATGTTCGGCCGGCTTGGCGATATCCGGTGCATCGGCCTGCCCGGCAATCCCGTAGCGAGCCTCGTCTGCTCGCAGCTGTTCCTGAAACCGCTTCTGGCGCGCCTCGGTGGTCGCGCCCACCGACAGGATATCCGCGCGGCGCGGCTTGGCGCCGCCATGCAGGCCAACGATCTTCGCCAGGACTATGTGCGCGCCCTGGTGCGAGAGGACGCCGGAACACTGGTCGCGACCCCGTTCAGCATCCAGGATTCCTCGATGCTGAGAATGCTCGTCGACGCGAATGGTCTGATCGTGCGCGAGCCCTTCGCGCCAGCCGCCGATACCGGCGCCGAATGCAGCGTTCTGATGTTACGCTGAACAAAACGTCAACACATTCACTAAACTTTAAACGGTTGCGGAACACAACTGGAACAGATAGTGTTTGTTCTGGGTTTGTTTTTCTGATTCTGGTTTCAGAACCCGTGGGGGCCGCCATGCTGACGCGCAAACAACATGAACTCTTGATGTTCATCCACGAACGGCTGAAGGAAAGCGGTATCCCGCCCTCTTTCGATGAGATGAAGGAGGCGCTCGACCTTGCCTCCAAGTCGGGCATCCATCGTCTGATCACGGCGCTGGAAGAGCGCGGCTTCATTCGCCGGCTCCCGAACCGGGCGCGCGCTCTTGAGGTGCTGCGATTGCCCGACTCCATTGCGCCCGGCCTCAACGCGGCGAAGAAATTCTCGCCAAGCGTCATCCAGGGAAGTCTCGGGCAAAGCAATCTTGGCAGGCAGATCAAGCCGGCGACGACGCCCTCACGTACACCAGCGCCCAGCAATGACGACGCCGTTTCTGCAGTGTCCATTCCGGTCATGGGGCGCATCGCCGCCGGCGTGCCGATAGACGCCATCCAGCACCAGACGCATTCGATCTCGGTGCCGCCGGACATGATCATGGGCGGCGAGCACTATGCGCTCGAGGTCAAGGGCGACTCGATGATTGAGGCCGGCATTTTCGACGGCGATACCGTCATCATCCGCAATGCCAACACGGCAAGCCCTGGCGAGATCGTGGTGGCGCTCGTCGACGACGAGGAAGCGACGCTGAAGCGCTTCCGTCGCAAGGGCGCCTCGATCGCGCTTGAAGCCGCCAATCCGGCCTATGAAACCCGCATTTTCGGGCCGGACCGGGTCAAAGTACAGGGCAAACTCGTCGGGCTGATCCGCCGTTATTGAGCCGGCGGCGGCTTCGCGTCCGTTTTCTCGGGCCGCTTATATGGCGGCAGGCCCCTCGCCTCGCGTGAGTATTTTCGCTGCTCATGCCAGGGCCGGTACGGCTTTTCGACGGCATATTGAATGGTCGCTCGTGCCGTCGCCGATTGCCCGTCGAAGAAGACGGCAGCACTGCCGTCGAGTGCGAGTTGGCGCTTGGTGACGACGAGTATGCGCGGATCGCGACATGGGTTGTAGGCCGTAGCATCGTTGATGACGACGAGATCGGCAAAGCCGCAGGCCGGCCGGGCGGCACTGCGGTTTTCCGCCAGGGCAACGATAGCGCCGGTCGAATGCCGTGCAATGCATAGATCGCCGGCGCAATAGAAGGGCGATCCTGGCGGCAGGTCGACAGGATTGCCGATGTCCGGCGAGCCCTTGGCAAATGTCTCCGGCGGAACGATGATTTCGGCCTGTAGCGCCCGTTTCCAATTGTCCGTGGTGAATTCGTTCGAGCGTGCGCGGTTGAGGGCGAGTTCGCCGGCGCCTATCGGCATTGCCACCAGATGCGCATCCTCGGAGATGAGCACGTCCGGCGTACGGACATGCGGTATCGTCAGCAGCGCCGCCAGCGCGAAAGGAACGGCTGCCAGCCTGAGCCAGGTGGTGGCCATGGTGCCTATGACCAGGGCAACCGTCGCCAGCAGCACCGACTGGATCGAAATCAGCCCGACGGCATCGACCGGCGAGCGTTCGGACATCCACGCCGAGATGGCGATCATCATCGTTAGGCCTTTGCCCATGACATAGAGGAAGGGGCCGTCCAGGCCGAACGGCATGGCGAGCGCGCTGAAGACCGCGAACGGCATGACGATCAGCGAGACGATAGGCGTGACGGCCAGGTTGGCGAACAGGCTGAGCGGCGAGACGCGCTGGAAATGCCAGATCGCGAACAAGGCCGTAGCGCTTCCTGCGATGAACGATGTCAGGGCAGCCCCGCCAGCGCCAACCGCCAGCTTTCGTGACATGAATCCCAGGAACGAGCCCTTTATCGGCGCCGCAGTCGCCTTGCCGGCGCGATAGTCGGCCCAGCCGGCATAGGCGCCGACAAGCGCCGCGGTGGCCGCGAAAGACATCTGGAAGCTCGGGCCGACCACTTCATGCGGCGACACCAGGATGACGGCGATGGCCGAAATGGCCAGATTGCGCATCGTCAGCGCGGCGCGATCGAAAAGCACGGCCACCAGCATCACCGCCAGCATGATGAAGCTTCGCTCGGCCGCGACCACCAGGCCGGAGATGACGAGATAGGCGGCAATCGACACCAGCGCGATAGCAGCGGCATACTTCTTCACCGGCCGGCGCGAGGAGAAGTCGGGAAAGAACGCGAAGGCGCCGCGCAGGAGAAGCATGATCGTGCCGGCGACCAGCGCCATGTGCAGGCCGGAGATCGAAATGATGTGGTAGATGCCGGTCCGGCGCATCGCCTCGTTGATTTCCTCCGGGATACCCGCACGCACCCCGACGATCAGTGCGGCGGCAATCTCGCCTTCCGGCCCGCCGACCGAGCCTCTGATATGATCGGCGATGCTCTCGCGCGCATTCTCGATCGCCGAGGCCAGGCGCGCATCGAGCGGTATTTCGGTTGCCGGCAGCATCTTCGGGTCGCCAAGGAAGAAGCCACTGGCCCCGATGCCGGTGAAATAGCTGTCGAAGGAAAAGTCGTAGCTTTCCGGACGGATCGGTCCTGTCGGCGGCAGCAGCCGGGCATAGCCGCTCACCAGCGATCCCGCCGTCAGGCCAGGTGGAACCCGCCGCGCCGAAAGCCTGACGCGCTCCGGCGCGTAGCGCAGTTTCGGGTTGGCCGTGGAGATCAGGTCGATGGTCAGCCTGACACGTCCATTCGCCATCGTTTCGGCAATGGCGACGCGGCCTGTCACCCGCGTCTGGATTTCGGAGCCGAGCATCGGCGTTGCCGCCCGCCAGGTCTCAACCTTGGCGGCGAGAAAACCCAACGCGCAGAACAGCGTCGCCATGAAAAGAAGATGCGTCTTTTGCCATGACCGCGAAACAGCTGCGCAAACACTCAGCAAGGCTACAGCCGCAAGTGGACGGTAGGGATCAGGTTCGGCGTCCAGCGAGAAGTAGAAAATCACGCCGGCAGCAAGGAATACCGGTGCCAGCAGGAAGACGATGCCACGGTCCAGTTCCATGGCGGCGGCGGTGGTTAGATTTTGGCGGAGCGCCGGAAGCGAAGCGCGCCGAAACTGGCTGCGCAATCGGTCGGTGATTGCCGGTGGTGAAATCCCGCGAAACACCCCGCTGTCGGGTGTCAGAATCTCATCTGGCGGGCTGGGTTCCGGAACCAGAACTGGCGCCGGTTCGAAAGACGCCACGCCGGCAAGCAGCAGGCGCTCGCTGACGCCGACCGTCGTCTCCTCGCCTTCCCCCGCGCCCCGGCCCCGTTCAGCCATCGGGTCTGCCCCTTGCGCCCCAGACCGCCTATGCTACATGAACGCGCGGCGCGCGAAAGTCCGCACAACCGTTGCCTGTTCCAGAGCCACCCTGAGAGTTCTATGTCCGACAAGGTCGTCACCCGTTTTGCCCCCTCGCCGACAGGCTTCCTGCACATCGGCAGCGCGCGCACAGCGCTATTCAACTGGCTCTACGCAAGACACACTGCCGGAACGATGCTGCTGCGCATCGAAGACACCGATCGCGAGCGCTCCACCGAGGCGGCCACGACCGCCATCCTGGAGGGGCTCACCTGGCTCGGCCTTGCCTGGGACGGCGAGGCAATCTCGCAGTTCGAGCGCGCGCCGCGCCACCGCGAAGTGGCCGAGGAGCTCGTGCGTAGGGGCAAGGCCTATTACGCCTATGAGACACCCGCGGAACTCGATGCGATGCGCGAGGCAGCGCGGGCCAAGGGCCTGCCGCCGCGCTACAACGGCCAGTGGCGCGACCGCGACCCGTCAGAGGCGCCCGCCGGTATCAAGGGCGCCATCCGCGTCAAGGCGCCAACCGAAGGCGAGACCGTCGTGCACGACCGCGTGCAGGGCGAGGTGCGCTTCCCGAACAAGGATCTCGACGACTTCATCATCCTGCGCTCGGACGGCAACCCGACCTACATGCACGCCGTCGTCGTCGACGACCATGACATGGGCGTCACCCACATCATCCGTGGCGACGACCATCTGACCAACGCCGCGCGCCAGACCGTGATCTACAATGCCATGGGCTGGGACGTGCCGTCGATGTCGCACATCCCATTGATCCACGGCGCCGACGGCGCAAAGCTGTCGAAACGGCATGGCGCTCTCGGCGTCGAGGCTTATCGCGCCATGGGCTACCTGCCCGAAGCCTTGCTGAACTACCTGGCCAGGCTTGGCTGGAGCCATGGCGACGACGAGGTGATGTCGATCAAGGACATGATCGCCTGGTTCGATATCGGCGACGTCAACAAGGGCGCCGCCCGCTTCGACTTCGCCAAGCTCGAGGCTCTGAACGGCGTCCACATGCGCAAGATGGACGACCAGGCCCTGTTCGACGTCTTCGTCGCGACCTTGCCTTATCTCGAGGGCGGTCCGGCTCTTGCCGCGCGCCTCGACGATAAACGCAAGGCCCAATTGCTTGCCGCCATGCCAGGCCTCAAGGAGCGCGCGAAGACCTTGGTCGAGCTGGTCGACGGCGCGGCCTTCCTGTTTGCCGAGCGGCCGCTTGCCCTCGATGAGAAGGCTGCAGGGTTGCTCAGCGACGAGGCGCGCACGATCCTGCGTGGTGCCCACGCGGCGCTTGCGGGGGTCTCCAGCGAGTGGAGCGCCGCGGCGGCCGAGGCTTCGATCCGCGACTTCGCGCAAGCCGGCGGCCACAAGCTGGGCGCCGTGGCCCAACCGCTTCGGGCTGCGCTGACCGGCCGCAGCACCTCGCCCGGCGTGTTCGACGTGCTTGCCGTGCTTGGCCGCGAGGAGAGCCTGGCGCGGATTGGAGATCAAATCGATTAGGAGCGAACTGGCCCAAGAAGATTGGCATTGAAAGGTGTGTTTCGCAGTGCAACATTAGGCCTTGGCCCAATCTGGCACGCACCTCCTAAAATGCGGTGGCGAGTTCGCGCATTCCGGTGATTTCGACGTGTCGTTTGCAGGAATTGCCTTGCCGGCATGAGGAACATGAAGGAGTTGAGAATGAGCGAAGCTGCGACAAAACTAGAACCGGGCAGCAAGACGCATGCGCCGACTGCCAAGCTCGAACTGGCCGGCAAGACGCATGAATTCAAGGTGCGAAGCGGCTCGGTCGGACCTGACGTCATCGACATCGGCGCGCTCTACAGCACCACCGGCGCCTTCACTTACGACCCGGGCTTCACGTCGACGGCAAGCTGCGAATCGGCAATCACCTTCATCGACGGCGACGCCGGCATCCTGCTGCATCGCGGCTACCCGATCGATCAGCTTGCCGAGCACGGTGACTTCCTCGAAGTCTGCTACCTGCTGCTCTATGGCG
>NZ_JANINM010000459.1 GCF_024509055.1 Mesorhizobium sp.
GATTGCGCATGTAGCGTTCCGACGCCTTTTGCAGCGGCTGGAACTCCCATGGGTAGTAGCTGCCGTTGCGCAGCGCGGGATAGACGACCCAGCGGCGCGCCTGGCTTTCGCGCACGGCTGCGTCGAAGCTCGCCATGTTCCAGCGCGCATGGACCTTTTCCATGAACGCCGAGACCAGATCGACGTGATCCGGGTCTGCGGCGAGGTTGTCGAGCTCGCGTGGATCGGCATCGAGGTCGAAGAGCTGCGGCGGATCCAGTTCGCAATGGACGAATTTATACTTGCCTTCGCGGATCGCCACCATCGGCGCGTAGGAGCCTTCGGCCGCATATTCCATCAGCACCGGCGCCGAGCGCTGCTTGCCGGCAGCAAGCGGCAGCAGCGATTGGCCGTCCGTCCATGCCGCGATCCCGCTCATGTCGATGCCGGCGAGGTCGCAAAGCGTCGGTGCCACGTCGAGATTGGAGACGGGCGCGCCGATCAGCCCGGCCTTGATGCCCTTGCCGGCCATCATCAAAGGCACCCGCGCGGCACCCTCGTAGAAGCACATTTTGAACCACAGGCCGCGCTCGCCCAGCATGTCGCCATGGTCGGAGCAGAACAGCACGACAGTATCGTCGAGCATGCGCGTGCGTTCCAGCACCGACAGCAATTCGCCGACCTTGTCGTCGAGATAGGAGATGTTGGCGAAATAGCCGTGCCGCGAGCGGCGGACCTGCTCCGGCGTGATATCGAAGCTGTCGTAGTCGGACGCCTTGTAGAGCCGTTTCGAATGCGGGTCCTGGCTGTCGTAGGGAATAAAGCCGACCTCCGGCCCCAGCGCCGGGCAGTCCTCGTAGAGGTCCCAGTATTTGCGTCGCGCGACGTAGGGGTCGTGCGGATGGGTGAAGGAGACGGTCAGGCACCAGGGTCGGCGCGCGGCATCGTCCGAGACGCGGGCGAATTCGTAGAGCTTCTGCGTCGCATGGAAGGCGACCTCGTCGTCATACTCCATCTGGTTGGTAATTTCGGCGACGCCGGCGCCGGTGACGGAGCCGAGATTGTGGTACCACCAGTCTATTCGCTCGCCGGGTTTGCGGTAGTCCGGCGTCCAGCCGAAATCGGCCGGATAGATGTCGGTGGTCAGCCGCTCCTCAAAGCCGTGCAACTGGTCAGGCCCGACGAAATGCATCTTGCCGGAGAGCACCGTGTGATAGCCCGCGCTGCGCAGGTGATGCGCATAGGTCGGGATCGAGGAGGCGAACTCGGCCGCGTTGTCATAGACTTGCGTGCGCGACGGCAACTGGCCGCTCATGAAGGAGGCGCGGCCCGGCGCGCAGAGCGGCGAGGCAGTGTAGTTGTTGGCAAAGCGTGCCGAACGCGCGGCGAGCGCCTTGAGATGCGGCGCGTGCAGGAAGTCGGCCGGGCCGTCCGGGAAGAGCGTGCCGTTGAGCTGATCGACCATGACGATCAGGAAATTGGGTCGCCGGGTCGTCAAGGCAGGCTCCGTCCGTTGAGCTTGGTTTCGAGATAGTCCTCGACAAGCGCGATCGCGGTTTGCGCGTCCGGCACGCCGTCCTTCAACGCGCGCCGGATATAAAGCCCGTCGATCAGCGCCGCCGTAGCTTCGGCCACGCGGTCGGCTTCCGCCCTCGGCAGGATGCCGGTCAGCCCGCTCATCAGGTTGGAATTGAGCCGCCGCGCATAGATGCGCAGCAGCCGCCGCAGGTCGGACGACTTCTGCGCCTCGACATAGAATGCGAGCCACGCGGCGATGATCTCGGCCTGGAACTGCCCGTCGGAGAAGCTCACGGCGACGACGGCCGAGACGCGTTGGCGTGGCGTGGCAGTGAGGCGAAACGCGCGCCGCGTGTCGGCGTTGAGCTCGGCAAGGATGTGCCGCATCGTCGCGAACAACAGTTCGTCCTTGGCGCCGAAATAGTGATGCGCCAATGCCGAGGACACGCCGGCGCGGCCGGCGATCTCCGACATGGTCACGTCCAGCGAACCGCGCTCGCCGATCGCGGAGATCGTCGCGTCGATGAGCGCCTTGCGGCGCAGCGGTTCCATTCCGATTTTCGGCATTTAGAGGATCCGGTTCGATGACAGGTTATTTTTTATTGACGCATCAATCAACAAAAAATCGACCACGGATCAACTGAACGTGTGACCCTGGCCCATCGCGGAAATCTGGAAAACGGTTCACTATTGAACAATATTGAATCGCGTGCCGCGAACAGCATGTGCTAGGCTCAGCGGCAAATGGAGGCTGCAATGACCGCATGCATCGTCGGCTGGGCGCATTCACGCTTCGGCAAACTCGAAGGCGAGACGCTCGAGGGCCTGATCACCAAGGTAGCGGTCGACGCGCTCGACCATGCCGGCATCGGTCCGGACGATGTCGACGAGATCGTGCTCGGCCACTTCAACGCCGGCTTCTCGCCGCAGGATTTCACCGCGAGCCTTGTGCTGCAGGCCGATGACCGGCTGCGCTTCAAGCCGGCGACGCGCGTCGAGAATGCCTGCGCCACCGGCTCGGCCGCCGTCAAGCAGGGCATCCGCGCCATCGACGCGAACGCCGCCCGCATCGTACTGGTGGTCGGCGCCGAGCAGATGACGACCACTCCGGGACCGGAGATCGGCAAGAACCTGCTGAAAGCTTCCTACCTCCCGGAGGACGGCGATACGCCGGCCGGCTTCGCCGGCGTCTTCGGCAAGATCGCGCAGGCCTATTTCCAGCGCTATGGCGACCAGTCGGACGCGCTCGCCATGATCGCGGCCAAGAACCACAAAAATGGCGTCGAAAACCCTTATGCCCAGATGCGCAAGGATTTCGGCTACGAGTTCTGCCGCCAGGAGAGCGAGAAGAACCCGTTCGTCGCCGGGCCGCTGAAGCGCACCGACTGCTCGCTGGTCTCCGATGGCGCTGCAGCGCTCGTACTCACCGACACGTCGACCGCGCTGAAGATGCGTCGCGCCATCACCTTCCGTGCCAATGAGCATGTCCAGGATTTCCTGCCGATGTCGAAGCGCGACATCCTCTCCTTCGAGGGTTGCGAGCGGGCGTGGGAGCAGGCGCTGAAGAAGGCCGGGGTCACCCTCGACGATCTCTCCTTTGTCGAGACCCATGACTGCTTCACCATTGCTGAGCTTATCGAGTATGAGGCGATGGGCCTGGCCAAGCCCGGCGAGGGCGCGAAGGTGGCGCTGGACGGCACAACCGCGAAGGACGGCCGCCTGCCGGTCAATCCGTCGGGCGGGCTGAAGGCCAAGGGCCATCCGATCGGCGCCACCGGCGTGTCGATGCATGTGCTGACAGCCATGCAACTCACCGGCGAGGCCGGCGGCATTCAGGTGCCGGGCGCAAAACTCGGCGGTATCTTCAACATGGGTGGCGCGGCGGTCGCCAACTACGTTTCCATCCTCGACCGGATCAGGTAGAAGCGGCCCGCGTTAAAGCGGCGTCTCCGGACGCATGCGGGAGGCATCATGGCGAATCCGGTTCTGGTCGAAGTCACGCGCGGCGCGGTGGTCGAAAGCGCCCATCGCGGAGCGGTTTGCGTCGTCGATGCCGACGGCAAGATAGTCTGGGAAATCGGCGACACCGCGCGGCCCGTCTTTCCCCGCTCTGCCGTGAAAGCAATCCAGGCCCTGCCGCTGGTCGAATCGGGTGCTGCCGACGCCTACGGCTTCGGGGACCGTGAACTGGCGCTGGCCTGCGCCTCGCATTCGGGCGAACCCGAACATGTCGAGCTGGCGACGGCCATGCTCGCCAAGGCCGGGCTCGACAAGGCGGCGCTCGAATGCGGCGCGCATTGGCCGTCCAACCACGACGCCACGATTGCTCTGGCGCGTGCCGGCGGTTCGCCGAACGCCTTGCACAACAACTGCTCCGGCAAGCATTCCGGCTTTCTGTGCACATGCGTGCACAGTGGCATTCCGCATAGGGGCTACGTGAAGGCGGGCCACCAGTTTCAGGAAATGGTGCGCGACGCGATGCAGTCGGTGACCGGCGCCGCGCACGACGTCGACCATTGCGGCACAGACGGCTGCTCCATTCCGACTTATGCCGTGCCGCTGAAGAGCTTCGCGCTGGGTTTTGCCCGCATGGCGACGGGCAGGGGCTTTGCGCCGGAGCGCGCCAGGGCGGCGAAGCGGCTGCTCTCGGCCTGCATGGCGGAACCCTTCCTGGTCGCCGGCACCGGCAAGGCCGACGTCGCGCTGATGCAGGCCGCTCCCGGCCGCATCTTCGTCAAGACCGGCGCCGAGGGTGTCTATTGCGCGGCTCTGCCGGAACTCGGGCTCGGCATTGCGCTGAAATGCGATGACGGCGCCGGCCGCGCCGCCGAGGTGATGATCGCGTCGGTCCTGGCGAAACTGCTCCGGTCGGACGAGACATTGGCCGCCAAGCTGATCCAGCTTGCCCATCCGCCGGTCGAAAGCCGGGTCGGCGCCAAGGTCGGCACGCTGCGGCCGACGGCGGTGCTGAATTAGCTGACCCTGTTCCGCTCCACTGTGAGATGCGCATAACCGGTGTCGGTTG
Organism: Mesorhizobium sp.; assembly: GCF_024509055.1. Taxonomy (GTDB): domain Bacteria; phylum Pseudomonadota; class Alphaproteobacteria; order Rhizobiales; family Rhizobiaceae; genus Mesorhizobium. The sequence goes on from NZ_JANINM010000459.1 coordinate 4,523, forward strand.
ATCGGGCGAGATCCCCTGTGACCGGATCGGCCCAGCGTTGGCCGACGATGGCGCCGTTCTGCGTGCCGTCGATGACGTTGTCCGAGATGACCGCCGTGCCGGAACCTTCTACGACGGAAACGACGATGCCGGTGCCGGCCTTGCGGATGATGTTTCCCGTCGCCACGACATTGCGCAAATAGGGGCCCCAGCCGAGCTGCATGCCATAGAGCGGCGCGTTCTCGACCACGTTGCCTGAAACCGTGGTGTCGGCCTCGGCGCTGATGCCGACGCCAAAACCAGGCGGGTCGGCGGTGTAGGGGCCGACTGTCGTGAGGTTGCGCACGATGTTGTTCGAGCACACGGCCATGCGGCCGCCTTCGTTGAAGTTGACGATCGAAATGCCGTTCGCGGCGCCGTCGACCAGATTGTTGCTGAGGATCGCGCCCTCGAAGGAGAATTCCGAATAGATCCCGGTCTCGCCCGAGCGTGAGCAGGTGTTGCCGGTGATCTGCAGATTGCTGGAACTGTTGGCGCGGATCGCCGAGAACGCACAGTCCGAGACGATATTGCCGCTGATGATGACATTGCCGGCGCGGAAGGCGTTGATGCCGTTGCCGTTCTGGCCGGTGCCGCCGCTCCTGGCGCCGATCCGCTGCACACGGTTGCCGCTGACGATGGTGCCGTCTTCCGCAGTCTGCCAGCGATGCACGAGGATGCCGCCATTGGCGCAGTCCGAAACCGTATTGTCCGAAATCTCCAGCCCGCCGGCCTCGACGGAATAGATGCCGGCATCCGCGGCGCCGGAAATGTCGGTGCGGCCGATGCGGCCGGAAACATGCTCGAGCGCCAGGCCATTCTTGCCGCTGCCGGTCAGCTGGCAATTGTCGATCACGAGATGGGCGACGCGACGCAGATCGAGCAGGCCCTGCGTGTAATCGGCCAGCCAGCGGTTGCTTCCGTCGAGGACCAGCCCGCTGAGCTCGATATGCTCGGCCTGTTCGGCCATCATCAGGTGTCCGTTGCCGCCATAGACGATGCGGGTGGCGCCGGGCACGCCCGACAAGCGCACGCGCGCCGGCAGCTTCAAGTTGGAGACCAGATAGGTGCCGGGCGGCAGGAACACCGGCGCGTTTCGGTCGCTGGCCTCGGCCAGCATCTTGGCGAAAGCCTTGCTCTGGTCGTCGAGCGCGCCCGGCTGCACGCCGATTTCGACCGCGTTGATCGAACCGCGCATCGCCGCCATCTCGATGCCGGGCAGCACCTTGGCCGAGGCTTTGCCGAGCCAAAGCCCGGCGGCGGCGAGGCCAGCGGTCTGGGCAAGCAGGGTTCGTCTGTTCAACATCGGCACAGGTCCTGGCGTTCGCCTGGCCTGTCGCAGGAATCGTGCCAACGGATGCGTCGGCAAATAGCTTGTGCAGTGGCCGCGCCGGGCCTAAGTTCATGCGATGAGCAGAGCTTTTACCCGCGAAGAAGACAGCGAAAACGCCATCGCCGGTGTCGGCGAGCGTCCGGTCAGCCAGCACCGCAATCTGGTGACCGAGCGCGGCCTGGCGATGATCGAGGACAATCTGGCCGATCTGCGCGATATCCTCGCCAAGGCCGAGAGGAAGGGCGACCGCGAGCGCATCGCCGTGGTGTCGCGCGACCTGCGCTACTGGACCGCGCGGCGGGAAAATGCCGAGCTGTCGGTGCCCGAACCTGGCAGCGACGTGGTGCGCTTCGGCATGGGCGTCACGCTGGAAGGCGATGACGGCAAGAAGGTGCATTGGAAGATCGTCGGAGAGGACGAAGCCGATCCGACGAAGGGCAGCATTTCCCATGTCTCGCCGCTGGCGGTTGCGCTGTTCGGCAAGAAAGTCGGTGACGTCGCCACCGTCAACGGCAAGGAGTGGGAAATCACCAAGCTCTCGGACAAGGCCGAGAACTAGTCGAGGCCTCTACTTTGCCAGCTTCTGCAGTGCGTATTCGTATTTGTCCATGACATCGCGAGCGGCATTCATCTGCGTTTCGTGCTTGTCACGGATCGGTCTCAGAATGACGCCGTCGTTGGTTTCGATGGCCTGAAGCTCATCGCCAATACGAAGGTTCAAGCTGTCCAGCATCTCGGGTGGCACGACCACGGCTCCTGATCCGTCCTCGAGCCTATGGATGATCGTCTTGAACATTGTCGCGCCTTGGTTGTGTCTGTCTTGATAGAACAACCTTGTGACCGGTTAGGCAAGCCTTCACTGATCAGCCAGCAAGCGATCCATCAGCCGGTCCGCCGCTTCCGGTATCACCGTGCCGGGCGGGAAGATCTCCGCGGCCCCGGCCTGCAGCACCGCATCAAAGTCCTGAGGCGGAATGACGCCGCCGGCGACGATCAGCATGTCGCCATGGCCCATCTTCTTGAGCGCTTCCTTCAGTTCGGGGATCAGCGTCAGATGTCCGGCCGCGAGCGATGAGGCGCCGATGATGTCGACATTGTGCTGAACCGCCAGCTTCGCGATCTCGTCCGGCGTCTGGAACATCGGCCCGACCGTGACATCGAAGCCGAGATCGGCAAACGCGCTGGCGATCACCTTCTGCCCGCGATCGTGGCCATCCTGGCCCATCTTGGCGACCAGGATGCGTGGCTTGCCGCCTGATTTCTTCTCGAACGCTTCGATCTTTTCCTGCAGCCGGTCGACGGTCGGATTGTCGCCGAGCGCGTCGCGATAGACACCCGAAATCGTCTGCACCGTGGCCGCGTGGCGGCCGAACACTTTCTCCAGCGCCAGCGAGATTTCGCCGACGGTGGCATTGGCGCGCGCGGCGCGGATCGCGAATTCCAACAGGTTCTCGCCGCTCTCGGCCGCGCGGGTCAGCGCCGCGAGCGCGTCCTCCAACGCCGCCACCTCGCGCGTGCCTTTCAGCCGCTGCAGTTTCGCCAATTGCCTGGCCTTCACCTCGGCATTGTCGATCTTCAGCACATCGACCTCGATATCGGCTTCCGGCCGATGGGCGTTGACGCCGACCAGCACCTGTTCGCCGGAATCGATGCGAGCCTGGGTGCGTGCCGCCGCTTCCTCGATGCGCAGCTTCGGGATACCCTTCTCGATCGCCGCCGCCATGCCGCCGAGGCTTTCCACTTCCTCGATATGGGCGAGCGCGCGGGCCGCGAGATCATGCGTCAGCCGCTCGACATAGGCCGAGCCGCCCCACGGGTCGATCATGCGCGTGGTTCCGGATTCCTTCTGCAGGATGAGCTGCGTGTTGCGGGCAATGCGCGCCGAATGGTCGGTCGGCAGCGCCATCGCCTCGTCGAAGGAATTGGTGTGCAGCGACTGCGTGTGCCCCTGCGTTGCCGCCATCGCCTCGATCATCGTGCGGGTGATGTTGTTGTAAGGATCCTGCGCCGTCAGCGACCAGCCGGAGGTCTGGCAATGGGTGCGCAGCGACAGCGAGCGCTCGTCCTTGGGCGAAAAATTCTGCTTCATCAAGCTCGACCACAAGAGTCGCGCCGCCCTGAGCTTGGCCACCTCCATGAAGAAGTTCATGCCGATCGCCCAGAAGAAGGAAAGGCGGGGCGCGAAGCGGTCGATGTCCAGCCCGGCGGCAACGCCGGCGCGCGCATATTCGATGCCATCGGCGATGGTGTAGGCGAGTTCGAGGTCGGCCGACGCCCCGGCTTCCTGCATGTGATAGCCGGAGATCGAGATCGAATTGAACTTCGGCATGTTGCGCGACGTGTAGGCGAAGATGTCCGACACGATCCGCATAGAAGGCTTCGGCGGATAGATGTAAGTGTTGCGGACCATGAACTCCTTCAGAATGTCGTTCTGAATGGTCCCGGCCAGATCTTTCTGCGCAACGCCCTGTTCTTCCGCGGCCACGATGAACAGCGCCAGGATCGGCAGCACGGCGCCGTTCATGGTCATCGACACCGTCATCTCGTTGAGCGGGATGCCGTCGAACAACTGCCGCATGTCGAGGATGGAATCGATTGCAACGCCGGCCATGCCGACATCGCCGGCGACGCGCGGATGGTCGCTGTCATAGCCGCGATGAGTGGCAAGGTCGAAGGCGACCGACAGGCCCTTCTGGCCGGCGGCGAGGTTGCGCCGGTAGAAGGCGTTGGATTCCTCAGCCGTCGAGAATCCGGCATATTGGCGGATCGTCCAGGGCTGCTGGACATACATCGTCGGGTAGGGCCCGCGCACGAAAGGCGGCATGCCCGGATAGGTGTCGAGATCGGCGAGCCCCTTGAGGTCGGCCTGGCTGTAGAGATGCTTCACGGCGATGCCTTCCGGCGTCATCCGCTGGCCTTTGAGGTCGGTTGGCGCGCGGCGCGGCGCTGACCATGCGATCTGGCTGAAATCCGGGATCATGATCCGGCTCCGATCGACTGGTCGATGCGTACGGGAAACAGCGGCTCGCAGGTCGCGACGCCTTCCGTAAGCGCGGGTCGCCGCTCCGCAGGCAAGGTCTCGACCGGCCGCTCGTTGGCCACGCGATAAAGGGTCGTGCCGACGATACCGCGTTCGCCCGCGCGGTATTCGGCGTTGCGCTTGGCAGCGGCGGTCTGGACACGGTTCTGGATATAGCCTTGCTGCAGGCTGGCGAGCACGCCGCCTTCGGCCTCAATGCGCTGGAATTCCTGCCATGCTGCGGCGCACAGGTCATTGGTCAAAGCTTCGACAGCGCCGGAGCCGCTGACGGGATCGGCGACATGGTAGAGATGGCTTTCATGCGCCATGAGCAACTGCGCGTTGCGGGCGACGCGGCGCGCGAAACCGGCCGGCAAGCCATGCGCGATTGTGTGGGGCAGGATGGAAATCGAATCGGCGCCGCCGGTGGCCGCGGCGAACGCGGCGATCGCCGTGCGCAGGATGTTGGTCTCGGGATCGGCCATCGTCATCATGCGATAGGAGGTCTCGGCATGGACGTTCGCCGTCGTGGCCGGGATCGAGCAGGTCTCCTGGATGCGGGCCCAGAGCTTGCGCAGCGCCCGCACCTTGGCCATCGACAGGAACTGGTCCTGGTCGACGCTGAGCGCGAAGCCGATATGCGGCGCGGCATAGACGAGCGGCTGGCGGGCTTTCTCGAACATTCTCAGATAAGAGACCGCCGAGGCGACCATTGTGCCGAGCTCCTGCGCCTCGGTGGCGCCGGCATTGTGGAAAACGCGGCCGTCGGCTTCGAGCAGCACGCCCGGCACGCCCATCGAGAAGAAATGCGCCAGCGATTGCGGCATCGATTCCTGCAGCGCCTCGATCGAGGTGCGCAACCGGCCGGTTCCGGCGAAGATCGCAGCCGGGTCGATGCCGAAGGAAAGGTTGAGCTTCGTCGGATCGGAGCGGCGCCTGGTGAGGAAGGCAAGCAGCCAGTCGGCGACCGCACGGCTCCATGGGTGCGCGTCGATGCGCACCTGCACGCGGTTGAGCGGCACGCCGTCGAGCACAGTTTCCAAGGCCTCCGCGGTGCGCGGCAGACCGTAGCCGAAGGCGTTCGGCGCGCCCTCGAACACCAGCGACAGGCCGGTCGCGCCCTGGGCGATGTCTTCCAGCGCCTGGGCGCTGGCCCGCGCGATATCGGGATCGTCGACGCGCTGGCTGACGATCCAGGGCGACTTCGGATTGGTCCGCAGCAGCGGCTCGGCTGCGGCCGAGCGTTCGCTGAGCGGCTCGATGCGGATGCCGTCATCGGTGTGGGAAACGAGCTTTTCCTCGAAAGACCCGCCCGCAAGCGCCTTTTCCGCCAGCGCCAGCCAGCGCTTGGCATCCGGGCTCGGAAGGTCGACATCCCTGGTCAAGGCGCCGGCGCCCATCGCTGTCCTCGTTTTCTCCGCCGCATCGGCCGGTCAAGCCAATCTAGGGCCCTCGGCCGGATATCACAATGCGGCAACCACTCCCATCGCCTCACGGCCAGGCAATCGATTGCCAAACATGCGCACGATCCGCAAGCTTCGAAAGCGCAAATTCGACCGTCGGCATTGTCGCTCGGCGACAGCGTTACTATACCTCGCGAAGAGACCTTGAGCATTTTTGGATAGATCATATTGCGGAGACCGGACCTAATGGCTGAGGAAACCAGCATTTTCATCGGCGCCAGCCGTAAGCCAGACGATTCTTACCAGCGGCCCGAGGAGCTCCTGCTGCGCTACGGCAATCGCCACGGCCTGGTCACGGGCGCCACCGGCACCGGCAAGACGGTGAGCCTGCAAGTGATGGCCGAAGGCTTCTCCAGCGCCGGCGTGCCGGTCTTTTGCGCCGACATTAAGGGCGATCTCTCCGGCATCGCCATGCCGGGCGAAGCCAAGGATTTCCTGGTCAAGCGCGCCGAGCAGGTGAGGCTCGATCCTTATCAGTTCGAGGACTTCCCGGTCATCTTCTGGGACCTGTTCGGCGAACAGGGCCATCCCATACGCGCCACCATTTCCGAAATGGGGCCGCTCCTGCTCTCGCGGTTGATGAACCTCACGGACGCCCAGGAAGGCGTCATGAACATCGCCTTCCGCATCGCCGACGAGGAAGGCCTGCTGCTTCTCGATCTGAAGGACCTGCAGGCGCTGCTTGCCAACATCGCCGAGCGCTCCGACGAGCTCAGCGCCCGCTACGGCAACGTCACGAAACCGTCGGTCGGCGCCATCCAGCGCACGTTGCTGGTGCTTGAGCAGCAGGGTGCTGCGCATTTCTTCGGCGAGCCGGCGCTACGCATTGCCGACATCATGCGTACCACGCGTGACGGCCGCGGCGCCGTCAACGTTTTGGCCGCCGACAAGCTGATGATGAACCCCAGGCTCTACGCCACGTTCCTGCTCTGGCTGATGTCCCAGCTGTTCGAGGAACTGCCCGAGGTCGGTGACCTCGATCGGCCTAAGCTGGTCTTCTTCTTCGACGAGGCGCATCTGCTGTTCGACGACGCGCCGAAGGTGCTGATCGACCGCGTCGAGCAGGTGGTGCGACTGATCCGTTCCAAGGGCGTCGGCGTCTATTTCGTCACCCAGAACCCTCTCGACATTCCGGAAAAGGTGCTGGCCCAGCTCGGCAACCGCATACAGCACGCGCTGCGCGCCTATACGCCACGCGAGCAACAGGCGGTGAGGACGGCGGCCGAGACGTTCCGGCCCAATCCGGACTTCAACTGCGCCACAGCCATTACCCAGCTCGCCACCGGCGAGGCGCTGGTCTCGATGCTTGAGGACAAGGGCGTGCCGTCGATGGTCCAGCGCACGCTGATCCGCCCGCCATCCTCGCGCCTCGGGCCGATCACGCCGGAAGAGCGTCGCAAGCTGATCGCGGAGAGCCCAGTTGCCGGCCAGTACGATCAGATGATCGACCGCGAATCGGCCTTCGAGATACTGCAGAAGAAGGCGATGGAAGCGCAGGGGCAGGCGAGCGGCGGCTCGCGCTGGACGATCCCCGGCTTTGGGGACGATTCCGAGGCGCAGTCCGGCGGCCGGCGCGCGCCGTCGCCACGCCCCTCCAATCGTCAGACGGTGACCGAGGCCGCGATCAAGTCGGTCGTGCGCTCGGTCGGCTCGTCGGTCGGCCGCGCCATCGTGCGCGGCATTCTGGGCAGCCTGACCAAGGGACGATAGGGCCGGGCAGTCCGCAGGCCGTCAGATGTTCTCGCGCGTGTAGATGTCGAAGGGCAGGATCGCGGTCAGGCTGCCTGCCTCGCCCGGAGCCGAGACGGCCCGGACCATGCCTGCCAGCGCCTCTTGCGCAATCCTGGCGAGCGGATGCGAGATGACGAAGGTCAGCGTGCCGTCGAGCAGGGCGGCGCGCGTGACGTCCATCAACTCGTAGCCCACCACGATGAGCTTGCCGGCCCGGCGCGTCGAGCGAAGCGCCGCGATCGCCCCGGTGATGCCGCCGCCGGCGACATAGAGGCCGGACAGATCCGGATGATCGGTCAGCAGCTTCTCGGTCATCTCCTGCGCCACGGCCCGGGATTCGTATGTCAGCAGCGGTTCGAGCAGGGTGAAGCCTGGCGCGTGCTCGCGAAAATACGAGCGGAAGCCGCTCTCGTTCATTTCCTGGCAGCGATAGCGGTGGTTGCCAACGAGGATGCCGAGCTTGCCGGGCTCGCGGCAGAGATGCTCGAACGCCCAGGCCGCGGTGCGCCCGACCTTCCAGTTGTCCAGCCCGACATAGTGGATCTCGCCCGTCGCCGAAATCTGCGAGATCAGCGCGAAGACCGGCACGTTGCGGGCCTGCAGCGTGTCGACCGCCTGGACGACGAGAGGATGAACGGCGGCGACGACGCCGAGGGCGTCGCATTCCTGGCCGAGCGCGAGCATGCGCGAGGCAATGTGCTGCGGTGAAAGGTCGTCGAGGAATTCCGTCCGCACCTCTATCTCGCAATCGGCAATCACACCGGCGCTCAGGCGCAGGGCCTCGGCCACATTGTGGTAGAAGGCTCGGCCGGGCTGATGCAGCAGGAAGCCGAACCGGTAGCGCGGCCGGGCCGCGGCCACGCGGCTCCTGAGCGCGCCCATGCCGTAGAAGCCGATCTGCTGGGCCGCCAGCATGACGCGCTCGCGCGTGCCTTGCCGGACGGCTTCCGAACCGCTCAGGACGCGGTTCACCGTCGCGACCGAAACCTTTGCTTCTTGTGCCACATCTCTGATCGTCGGGCGCTTCCGCTGATCCATTTCATCTCATCCAAGTTTCAACCATGATACGAAAATATCATGAAACAGGTAGCTTTGACACGAATGATACAAATGTTTTGGAACAAACATTCTATTCTTGATTCATTTTGGATCAAGATGATTATTGGAACAACGCAAGCAAGGCGGCACCGCCGGCTCACGGATAGCTAAAGCAAAGCAGAAGCGCTTCGATCTCCCGCCTGAAGCCGGAGGCAGCCCTTCCGCGCGGCCATCCCTGCCGTCGTTGCGGAAGGAGGCTGTTGATGGACGATCTCGGATATGGCGTGCGCGACAAGCGCGGCGACTGGAAGCCCAACGGGCGCCTCGAGGTCGCGCCCTTCTGGACACCGCCAATTCGGTTGCCGAAGATTCTCGCCTGGCTGCCCGGCTACTTCTGGCCGTGGAATGCCTTCCACATGGCCACCGCGCTGCTCTACTGGTTCTACGTCGTTCCGAGCGTCGAGACGATGAAGACCATCAGCTGGGGCTGGGCGCTCTGGCTCTACGCCGTCAACGCCGCCGCGATCTTCGTCTTCTACGGCATTTTCGAGTTGCGTTATTACGTCCAGCGCGCCCAGGCGACGCGGTTCAAATACAACCACAAATTCCCGGGCGACACGCCGTCGGACGTCTTCTGGTTCCAGAGCCAGAACCTCGACAATTTCCTGCGCTCCTTCTTCGTCACGATCCCGCTATGGACGGTGGTGGAAGTCATCCTGCTGTGGTGCTTCGCCAATGGTTACGTGCCGTGGGTGAGCTGGCACGACCATCCCGTCTATCTCGCCGCGCTCGTCCTGCTGGCGCCCGCCATCCACGAAGTCCATTTCTTCTTCATCCACCGCCTTATCCATTGGGGGCCGCTCTATCGCTGGATCCATTCGGTCCACCACAATTCGATCAACCCGTCGCC
>NZ_JANINM010000460.1 GCF_024509055.1 Mesorhizobium sp.
GTAGTCGAGATTGTTCTCGCGCTTGAACTTCTTCGCGATCGCCTCGCGCAGCGGCACGATGCCGGAAACGGGCGGGTACTTGGTTTCGCCACGGCGGATCGCCTCGATCGCCGCGTTCTTGATGTTGTCGGGCGTATCGAAGTCCGGCTCGCCGGCGCCGAGCCCGATCACGTCACGGCCGGCGTTTTTCAGCTCGCGCGCTTTCTGCGTCACCGCGATGGTCGCGGAAGGCTTTACGCGGGAAAGGGCGTCGGCAAGAAAGGCCATGACAGGACGTCTCCAAGAAAGGGCGCGGCCAGGAGCGGCCGCGGCGCTTCTCATGTCGCATCACCGGCTGAAGCGCAAGCATTGTCGGATGAGCCAGAGGTCAAGCCGGCGTGAGCGGCAATTCTAAATTCATCAACGGCCGGTAAACCCTTGGCTGGCAGGATCGCAGATTGAATTCCGCCAGCTTTCGCGGAGCGAGGACCTTGTCGCGCAGCATCGGGCTTGCCCACATCATCCGTCATGATGACGGCACCTCAAGCGGTGTCTGGGGAATCTATACGCTGCAGAGCGCCTTCCAGCCGATCTTTGCCTTCAATGAGGGAAAGCTTTTGGTCGCTGCCTTCGAAGGGCTGATCCGGCCGTTTCGCGACGGCGAGCCGCAATCGCCTGGAACCTTCTTCGGTACGTGCCCCGCCGCCGACAGGCTGCATATCGAGGCGCTGACACGCACGCTGCATCTGTTGAACGCCGGCGCCTGCCTGCCGCAAGAAGCGTCGATCTTCGTCAATTTCGACCCGTCGGTGTTCACCAACCGCACCATTGCCGACAAGGCGTTGCGCGACATGCGGCTGGTGCTGCACGAGGCCGGCATCGATCCGCGCCGCATCGTCTGCGAGGTGACGGAGCAGAGATCGGCCTCGCAGGAGACGCTCTACAGTTTCGTCGAAGCGCTGCGAGCCAACGGCTTCCGCATCGCGGTCGACGACTATGGAGCCGATGATTCCGATATCAACCGCATCAAGGAATTGCGCCCGGACATCGTCAAGTTCGATGCGCACTGGATCACCCAACTGATGGAGTCCGGCCCCGGTTTCGCGCTGCTGACCGCCATGGTCAGGGGCTTCGAACAACAAGGCATCCGCACCGTCTTCGAAGGCATCGAGGAGGGCTGGCAACTCGAACTGGCGGAGAAGTCCGGGGCCTCGATGGTGCAGGGTTATGTGTTGGCGCGGCCGGAACTTGCCCCGACCAGCTTTCGCGTTTTCGCAAAGACAGCGCAGCCGCCGGTCGCGGATGAGCGCAAGGCTCCGGTGGCCGCCACTCCGGCCGCGGGACCGTCGGCGCGACCGCCGCGAGTGTTCGGACGAAAGGTATCGCCATGACGGGGCGGCTGGAGAGGCGGCGCAACGTCGCCGAAGCTATCTTTACCGACGAGATCGGTCTTCAGTTCGGCGTCTATGGCGAGTTCCGGCTGTGGAGCGCCTACCAGCCGATCTTCGCGCCGCGCGGCAGGACGCTCGAGGCAGTAGCGGTCGAAGGGCTGATCGAGCCGAGGCGGTTCGCGCAGCCGGTGGCGCCGGGGGTCTTCTTCCGGGGCGTACCGGCATCGGATCGTCTGTTCGTCGAGGCGATGTGTCGGAGGCTGCATCTCGGCAACTACCGCAACATAGGTGTCGAGGGGCTGACGCTGTTCTTCAACTACGATCCGCTGATCAACGATCACCTCGGGCGGGCTCTGGCCGAAATCCGGCTGATGACGAGGCATCTCGGCGATTTCGGCCTGGAGCCGGCCATGCTGGTCTGCGAGATCACCGAGCAGGCCGCCGACAACCAGGTTCTTGCCCGCCTCGTGCGCGAGATGAGGCGCGACGGCATCCGCATAGCCATCGACGATTTCGGCACCGGCCATTCGACAGAGGAGCGGATGGACCTACTGCAACCCGATATCGTCAAGATCGACGGCACATGGTTCGCCGAGTTTTGCCGCCACGCGGCCGCGGAGCGCTTCTTCCGGCCGCTGGTCTCGATGTTGCACGACCGCGGCGCCAAGGTTCTTGTCGAGGGTATCGAGCAGGCCACGCATCTCCGCGTCGCGCTGGACGCCGGCGTGGACCTCCTGCAGGGGTTTCTTCTTGCGCGCCCTGCGCTCGCCGGCATGATCTTCAATGAGGAGCCATTGTCGATTGATGCGCTGCTTGGCCTGGACAACAAGGTCGTGCCCTTGCATCAGCGCCGTTGATGGGTGCACCCAAAAACAAATCATTGGATGAGATTCGAACCGGCGCGTAGAGCAATCCCGATCCGTGGCGTGAGATTGGGCCGATGATACTTTACGACATGATCGACAGCGGCAATTGCTACAAGCCGCGCCTGCTGATGGCCAAGCTCGGGATTCCCTTCGCCCGCGTCGAGGTGAGCTCGCACACAGGCGAGACGCGAAAGGCCGACTACGTCGCCAAGAACCCGAACGCCATGGTGCCGCTGCTCGAACTCGAAGACGGCAGGCGCATCGCCGAATCCAACGCCATCCTGCTCTGTCTTGCCGAAGACACGCGCTTCCTGCCGACCGACAAATACGAGAGGGCGCTGGCCTATCAGTGGCTGTTCTTCGAGCAGTATAGCCACGAGCCCTATATCGCGGTGCGCAAGGCGCTTCTCACCTTCCCGGAAAGGGCGAAGGACGCCACGCCCGAGCGGCTGGCGCAGACGCTTGAACGCGGCAACAAGGCGCTTGGCGTGATGAACCGGCATCTGGAGCAGAACGCCTTCTTTGCCGGCAAATCATACAGCGTCGCCGACGTCGCGCTCTATGCCTATACGCACACCGCCGAGAAGGGCGGCTTCCAGCTCGACGCGTATCCGGCGGTGGTGGAGTGGCTGAAGCGTGTCGAGGCGGACAAGGGGCATGTACCGCTCGACTGGCTGCCCTGAGCCATTCTTTCGCCGATCTCCGGCGCCCAAAATCCAGGCAACAAAAAAGGCGGGCAATGCCCGCCTTCCCGTGCCGGTAGCCTGACCGGGAGCATCTGGACCGGACTGGCAGCTATCTGCTGTTCCAGCTTGTCGGTTTTTCCGCTCCGGCGCGCTTCTCGCGCGACCGTCAGTACATCCGTGACTTGCCGCGCGCCCCAGGCTGTCGCCCAGTGCGCGCCATAAGCGAAATCAGGCTGCCTTGCTCAGAGACCCAGCAGCGGACTTGCCGGTGCGGCGGTCCTGCTCGATCTCGAAGTTGATCTTCTGGCCTTCAACAAGGGTGCTCATGCCAGCGCGCTCGACAGCGGAGATGTGGACGAAAACGTCCGCGCCGCCCGAATCGGGCTGAATGAAGCCGAAGCCCTTGGTGGCGTTGAACCACTTGACCGTACCAGTAGCCATTCAGAAATGTCCTTCACATTTGCCATTGTATGACTGGACCGAAATCCAGCCGGTGGTATCGAAATTTTGGAGACGTCAGCAAACGCGAAGATCGCGAGGCCCGATCGATCGGCCAAATTCAATGCGCCGTATATAGGCTGCTTTTGCTTTGAAAACAAGACGGCGTCGAAACGCCGGCTTGCGCGTGTCATCCAACGGGTGTTCCAATCGCGCGAAAGCCTTTGTCGGCTGGCGATCGGCGGGGCAGGAGGGAAGGCCGGGGGCCAGCTTGCCGTTACAGTCTGGGAGAGGATCATGAAAACCATTCTGCTCGCCGCCTGCCTGCTGCTGGTCGCCGCCGAGGCGCAAGCCGTCTCGCGCTACGATCCGACGCGCATGAGCTGCAACAAGGTGCAGGCGACGATCGCCAGGCAGGGCGCCGTGATCCTGCGTTATCAGTCGAGCCGCGTCCCGGGGCTGCCGCTTTATGACCGCTACGTGCAGGACGAGCGCTTCTGCAACATGGGCGAGGTGAGGACCAGGGCCTATGTGCCGAGCGCCGACACCAAATCCTGCGCCGTCTATGTCTGCAAGCGCCCAGAGTTCGACAGGCGTTTCCACCGCCGCCTCTTCCCGCGCCACTAGGCGCGTGCAAGTCAGAACCCGAACGAAGCCTGCGCGGCTGGCGGCGGGCCGACGCGCACGCCTTCCATGGCCAGCATCTTTTCCTTGGTGGCGGACCCTCCCGGCGCGGAGAAGCCTCCGATCTTGCCGCCGGCGGCCAGGATGCGGTGGCACGGGATGACCAGCGGCACCGGGTTGGCGCCGAGCGCCGCGCCCGTTTCGCGGGCAAGCCCGGAATGGCCGGCGCGCTTCGCCAGTTCGCCATAGGTCGTGGTCTCGCCAAAACCCAGCCGGCGCGCGGCGTCATAGATGGCGAGGCGGAAGTCGTCGACGCCGGCAAGATCGACCGGCACGCCGGAGAAATCGACATCCTCGCCGGCCGCATAGGCCTTGATCGAGGCGATCACCTCGACGACCCAAGACGGTTGCTCCGTCGAGGTCGATACGCCCGGATGACTCAGCAACCGCCGCTCCACCGCCTCGCGGCTGCGCTCGGGCAGGCAGAGCCGGATCAGGCCCTTTTCGCTCCAGGCGATGCCCATGAACCCGATCACTGTTTCTAACACTGCGTGGCCGGCCGTGATCGAAGGTGCATTTTGCATGATGGCTCCTTCCCGCAAAACCGCGAAAAACGGCTATGTGTTCGGTACATATAGGGAACAATATCGCAGTTTGCCCGCACTCTCGCCACCCGAAAACCACCTGGCGGCCCTGATTGCCCACGCTGAATCGCTGGTGTAAGGACTTTTTAACAACCCCGACAAACCGGACCCGCACGGCTTGCCAGTCAAAGTCACCCTCATCGCGATCGGCGTGATCGTTGCCGCCGCCGGTCTCAGCGGTTGCACCTCGACCTCGCAGATGAAGGCCGCGCCGGCGCTTGCGGCGGCTTCGACGCCTGCCGTCGAGGACAACACACCGACCGTTGTGCTGCCCGAAACCGTTGCGGTTCTGCCTGAATCGTCAGGGCTGGTACCCGTGCAGACAGCGACGTCGCCTAGCGATGCCGCGACCGTGGCAATGGCGGCTACCCAGCTGCCGGCGCCGGTCCAGCCCGGCGGGCAGTTGCCGCCGCCGGTGCAGCCGGTCGCTGCGTTCGCTGGCGCGACACCCGCCGCCGGAAAGTTCCCGCCGCCGCCGTTGTTGATGGCCGGCGCTTCGCCGATCGGCTCGGGTTCGCTCAAGCCGGCGGCTGTCTACGCCACGGCGGGCGTCGCCATGCCTGTCACAGGCCAGACGGCGAAGATCGCGCCGATGCCAGGCGTTCAGCAGGTGGCCTATGTGATGCCGCAGAATCCGGCGCTGCTGGTCCAGCCCGGCCAGCCCGAGCCGCACGCCACCGGCGCGCGCGCCGAGATCGAGCGCCTGATCGAGAAATATTCGGTGATCTATGAAGTTCCGGTCGACCTGGTGCGCCATGTCGTCAACCGCGAGAGCACCTTCAACCCGAAGGCCTACAATCACGGCCATTGGGGGCTGATGCAGATCAAGCACGCGACGGCGCGCGGCATGGGCTATGACGGCCCGGCGACCGGCCTGTTCGACGCCGAGACCAACCTCAAATACGCCGTCAAATATCTGCGCGGCGCCTGGCTGGTGTCCGGCGGCAACGCCAAGCGCGCCGACACACTCTACCAGACCGGCTATTATTACGACGCCAAGCGCAAGGGCCTGCTCGAGGCGACCGGCCTCGGCGTCGACCGCCGCCGCCTGCAGCCGGGCGCCTGAGCACCGGCCAAAAGCGCTCGGATGATATCGGGACGTGGGTTAGCGCAGGACATGCACCACCATGCATGAAGACGAAGGCCGCAGCCCGCCGGAGCCGAACGACATTCGCCTGCGCAAGCTTCTCGACGACGCGCTGATCGCACCGCACTGGCCGGAAGGCTTCGTCATGCGCGTGTTCGAGCACCGTGACGCGCAAGCCCTGCACGCGCTCCTGGGGGAGGCGTTCGAGCGCGGCACAGAAGGCGCATTCGACGACTGGTGGCCGCGCATCCACGGCGATGCCGAATTCGATCCTGACCTTTGTTTCCTGGCCATCGACGGCAAAGGCCTGCTGGCTGGCGCAGCGCTTTGCTGGACATCCGCCTTCGTCAAGGATCTCGCGGTCCATCCGGGCTCCAGGCGGCATGGCATCGGCGAGGCGCTGATGCGCCAGGTCTTCCTGGCTTTCCGAGACAGGGGCGCCGGCCATGTCGATCTCAAGACCAGCAGCGTGAACAACGCCGCCGCCTTCCGGCTCTACGAGCGGCTCGGTATGGTTCCAATCGCCTGGGAAGGCTAGAGCGTTTCACCGTTTCATGGAAACGGCGATCCGCTCTATGTCTTTGTTTTTACGAAATTCCGGACGGAAAAACCGCTTCACACTCTTCCTGGAATTGCTCTGGTCTTTCCCGCATCCACTGGTAGCGCGGTCAACTCAATGTGACCGGTCCCATTGTGAACGGTTTCACATAGGGTGACGTTAGGTCATGCTAATGCGTGGTCGTGCCGGGCGGCCGATCGGCGGATCGACGCTGGCAAGGCGTCGGAGGAGGCTGTGCCGGCATGCGTCAGCCACTCCAAGGCGGGCTCCGGGGCGGCGGGTTTCGGAGCCCGCCCGCTTTGGACAACGGGGCAGGCTGCGATACCGCGCTTGGCGGGATCGGGTCCGGCTGCTCCTTATCGCGTACAGCCACGTTGGGAACCTCGAAGCGTCGCTTTGCATTCAATGCATGGCGAGGGGTCTTGTTGATCTGACGACGCGCCATGCCACGCGTCGGCGGTTTTCGAAGTGAGATCCATGCGGCTTCTCCACGCATTTGTGGCAATTGCCATTGCGGCAATGCTGGCGGCGGCTCCGGCGCGCGCGGTCGAATTGTCCATTGTTTCGGGCGACACCGGCAATGGCATCAAGGTGCTGCGCGAGATACTCGACCGCTACGAGAAGCAGAGCGGCAACAAGGTCGATATCGTCGTGCTGCCGCCGTCGACGACGGATCAGTTCGGCCAATTCAGATTGTGGCTCGCGGCCGGCAACAGCGACATCGACGTCTATCAAACCGATGTCATCTGGGCGCCGCAACTGGCCAGCCAGCTCGTCGACCTGACCGCGGCGACCAAGGATGTGGTCAGTGCGCATTTCCCGTCGATCATCCAGTCGCAGACCGTCAATGGCAGGCTCGTGGCGCTGCCGATCTTCACCGATGCGCCGGCGCTCTATTACCGCAAGGACCTTCTCGACAAATACGGCGCCAAGGTGCCGACCACCTGGCAGGAACTGGCCGACACCGCCAAGCTGGTGATGGACAGGGAACGGGCCGCCGGCAACAAGGACATGTGGGGCTTCGTTTTCCAGGGCAACGCCTATGAGGGGCTGACCTGCAACGCGCTCGAATGGGTGATGTCGAACGGCGGCGGCCAGATCATCGAAACGGACGGCGCCATCTCCATCAACAATCCAAAGGCAGCGGCCGCGCTCGAGATGGTCAAGGGGTGGATAGGCACCATCTCGCCGGCTGGCGTGCTCGCGTACCAGGAAGAGGAGTCGCGCGGCGTCTGGCAGACCGGCAATGCGGTGTTCATGCGCAACTGGCCTTATGCCTACGCGCTGGGCAACAGCGAAAATTCGCCGATCAAGGGCAAGTTCGACGTGGCGCCTTTGCCGGCAGGCACGGGCGAGGGCGCCCGGCCGGTCGCGACGCTGGGCGGCTGGAACCTCGCGGTTTCCAAATACTCCAGGCATCCGGATGTGGCGATCGACCTGGTCAAGTTCATCGCATCGCCGCAGATGCAAAAATACCGGACGCTGCGAACGTCCAACCTGCCGACCATCCAGGCGCTCTACGACGACCCCGACATCGCCAGGCAACAGCCGATCGTCCCGCGCTGGAAGCAGATTTTCCTCAACGCGGTGGCGCGCCCGTCGGCGACCGTCAAGATCAAATACAACGAGGCATCGAGCCAGTTCTGGACCGCCGTCCACAACACCATTTCCGGCGACGGCTCGGCATCCGACAACCTTGCCGACCTCGAGGCGAGGCTGACCAAGCTGAAGGGCAAAGGGTGGTGAGCGCAGTGGCCGCCAGGCGCTCGCGCCTGATGCGCCAGCGCGTGCGCTGGGCCTGGCTGTTTCTTGCGCCGATGCTTCTGGTGCTTGCCGCGGTTGCTGGCTGGCCGCTCATGCGAAGCGTCTATTTCAGTTTCACCGATGCTTCGCTGGCCGATCTCGACGCCCGCCAGTGGGTGGGCTTCGACAATTATTTCTCGGTGCTGCGTATGCCGAGCGGGCGTGTTCTTTATGACGGCCTGCTGGTCGACCCGGTCTGGTGGCGCGCCGTGTGGAACACGGCGCTTTTCGCGGTCATCTCGGTGACCTGCGAGACGATCCTCGGCATGGTCGTTGCCCTTGTGCTCAACGCCAACTTTCCCGGGCGCGGCATTGTCAGGGCGGCGATCCTCATCCCTTGGGCGATCCCGACCATCGTCTCGGCCAAGATGTGGCAATGGATGCTCAACGACCAGTTCGGCATAATCAATGTCGTCCTCCTCAACCTCGGCCTGATCCATGCCAAGATCGCCTGGACCGCCAGTGCCGACACGGCGATGGTCGCCGTGCTTATCGTCGACATCTGGAAGACGACGCCGTTCATGGCGCTTCTCATCCTCGCGGCACTGCAGATGCTGCCGCGCGATATCATCGAGGTCGCGAAACTGGACGGCGCGAGTGCATGGCAGGTGTTCTGGTGGGTGACCCTGCCGCTGATCCGCCCGGCGGTGATGGTGGCGGTGATCTTCCGCGCGCTCGATGCGCTGCGCATCTTCGACCTGATCTATGTGCTGACACCCAACAATTTGCACACCAAGTCGATGTCGGTGTTCGTCCGCGAGAACCTGTTCGAGTTCGACAAGTTCGCCTACGGATCGGCCGCCTCGACCCTTCTCTTCCTCATCGTCGCGCTGCTGACCATCGCCTACATCCTCATCGGCCGGGTCAGCCTGGATGGAGGCCGCTGACATGTGGATCGTGAAGCGCGCGGCCTTCTACCTGCTGGTTGTGGTCATCGTCTTCGTCGCTGTCTTTCCGTTCTACTACGCGATCGTCACCAGCCTCAAATCGGGGACGGAGCTGTTCGAGGCGAGCCTCTGGCCGAGGACCTTCAGTCTCGCCAACTACAGGAACGTGCTGACCGAAGGCCCGTTCGTGCGCAACCTCATCAATTCGCTGCTCGTCTCGGGGGCGGTCGTGCTGCTTTCGCTCTTTCTCGGCGTCACATCGGCCTATGCGCTGGCGCGGGTGCGCTTCCGTGGCCGCTCGGCCCTGATGCTGGCGATCCTGGCGGTGTCGATGTTTCCTCAAGTGGCGGTGCTGGCCGGCCTGTTCGAGATCATTCGCGCCCTGAGGCTCTATAATTCGCTGGTGGCGCTGATCTTCTCCTACATGATCTTCAGCCTGCCCTTCACCGTCTGGGTGCTGACGACATTCGTCCGCGACCTGCCGGTCGAGATCGAGGAAGCGGCGATCCTCGACGGCGCGACGCCGTGGATCATCGTGACCCGTGTCTTCCTGCCGCTGATGTGGCCGGCCCTGGTGACCACGGGGCTGCTTGCCTTCATCGGCGCGTGGAACGAGTTCCTGTTCGCGCTCACCTTCACGTCCAACAATGCGCAGCGCACCGTGCCGGTGGCGATCGCGCTGCTTTCCGGCAATTCGCAGTTCGAGATTCCCTGGGGCAACATCATGGCGGCATCGGTCATCGTCACCGTGCCGCTGGTGGTGTTGGTGCTTATCTTCCAGCGCAAGATCGTCTCCGGCCTCACCGCCGGTGGGGTGAAGGGCTAACTGAGAGCTTCGACGCAACCGGCCGGCCTATGCCGCGTTGGGTATGGCAGAGGGGCTGTTCCGGACCGGAGACTTCAGATGAGAACGCTTCTGCCCCTGGCCGCCGCCTTGCTGCTTGCCGGCGCCCCCGCCGCCCTTGCCCAGTCCAGCAACAGCAGTTCGGACGCGGTCAAACCCGTGGTGGCGGCCAACAAGGTCGACACGCAGACCTTCCTCACCGCCGCGCCCAATGCCAACGAATTCGAGATCCAGTCGAGCAAGCTGGCGCAGGAGAAGTCGCCATCGGCCGACGTCAAGGCTTTCGCCGGGGAGATGATTGCCGACCACGCCAAGGTCAGCGAGGATTTCAAGACGGCGCTCAGCCAAGGCCAGACGACGGGCTCGATCAAGCCGGCCGGACCCGGCTTGCAGCCCAAGGAACAACAGCTGCTCGACGAGTTGAAGGGCCTGAGCGGCAAGGATTTCGACCGGAGGTACATCGAGATGCAGACCGACGCGCACAAGGACGCGGTCGCGCTGTTCAGCACCTATGCCAATTCGGGGGACGACCCGGCGATAAAGGAATTCGCCAAGAAAACGCTACCCACGCTCAAGATGCATGAGAAGCATGTGAAGGAGCTGGCCGTTGCTCATCAGGGGTAGGGTTCGGACGTATCCGCCGACCGGCTCTGTTTGGTGTAATTCCGGACGGAAGACGGCTTCACGCGCTTGCTGGAATTACTTCAGATGTCGGGCGCGTTGCCGACCTTCTTCTTCATGTCGATCGCCCAGGCACGGCCCTCGTCGCCGCCCCACAGCAGCCAGGCGATGTAACCGGCCGACGGGTTCTCCTCGTTGCCGTAGTTCTTGCCGCGCTTGTCGACCTCGTGGCGGGCGAAGTAGCTCACCATGCGGCGGATGGTCGAGGGCGAGAGGTTCCTGCGGTTCTTCAGCTCCGTCGCCCGCGCCACGCCGATTTCGGTGCCGCCGCGGCCAAATTCCTTGCGCAGCCGCAGCCCCTTGGCGGCGTTGTCGGCAACGATCTGCGGGCAGCGCAGGTCGATCTCTTCGTAGTCCATCTCTTCATTCATGGCAGCGTTCTAGCTCAACGAGAAAATGCCGGGAAGCGGGGGCGGGTTCCGGGGTTGTTGGTAGTATCGGAACGGCTTGGTTCGTGAACGATTGAAGTCGCGCTCTACGGCGCCCCCCTCTGTCCTGCCGGACATCTCCCCCACAAGTGGGGAGATTGGCTGTCATCTTGGCTTTCGCCAATCGCCGACGTCGCAGGAATGGCGCCGTCGACGAAACTGCTGATCTCCCCCCAAGTGGGGGAGATGTCCGGCAGGACAGAGGGGGGCGCCGTAGAGCGCCTTGGCAGGCCTTACCGAACCAAGCCTCTGGCCGGTTCGGCATCGTAAGATGGCCCTGTGTAGGCGTCCGCCGTCAGCTAGACTGAGACATCATGCCCAAGATCGACCTTTCAGCCGTGCCGGCCCGCAGAGGCTCCGGCTACCCGGCTCCCTTCGACCAACCCTGCGCCGAGCGCACCCGCCGCCGCCTCGGCGATGCCGGCGGCCTGAAGGATTTCGGCGTCAACCTGATGACCCTGCCGCCCAGCGCCACTGGCACAGCCATGAGGACGAGCTCGTCTATGTGCTGGAGGGCGAACTGACGCTGGTCGAGGACGGCGGCGAGACGCAGCTGAAGGCCGGGGACGCCGCCACCTTCGCCAAGAACAGCGGCAACGGCCACCACATGATCAACCGCTCATCAGTGACCGCGCGCTACCTGGAAGTCGGCTCGCGCAATCCGGACGATGTCATCACCTGCTCTGACATCGACATGATGAGCCCGAATTCGGATGGCCGGTTTTTGCATAAGGACGGGAGGGCGTATCCGAGGCAGGGGTGAGTAACGATTTGTTTGACCATTCCGTGGGTCTGAGATTAGTGTGGTGATGCGAGTTGAGTGTTCGCATCACCACTGCCGGGCTCCCCGGCTGCTGGCAACGGATGATCCAGTCATACGTACCAGGAATTGTCACTAAGGCGGTTCCATGGAGGTCTCCGTAAACGAGAAAACCGGTCGCGGAGCTGCAATCTTTCACGATCGGTCGGGTTTAGGGGCATCTTCGGATGCCCCATTCTCGTTGGGGCTTGGCGCATTTGCAGCCAGATCGCGGCCCTGTAACAGTATCCAGCGGTCTCCCTCTCTATAGACGATACCCTCGCTCTTAAGGCGTGAGAGTTGCGGGCTTAGACTGGACCTCGGGTAGCTAGTTCCCAGCTTTTCATTGACAACTTTGAGTATATTGTTGGTCGTCATCCCCGCTCCCTCATCCTTGAGTGTCTCTACCGCTGCCTCCTTCATCGTCTTCGGTAATTCAGATTGCAGTGAAGCAATTTTCTCTCTGGAAATAACGCCTCTCTCCAAAGTCGATAGGCTTATATTTGCAGCCTGCGCCGCTATTTCAATTTGACGCATCTCTTCCTCGATAGTGGAAAGCTGGCGTTGCGTTTCCGCGAGAGCTCTAGTGAGAGCTCTGTATCGTTGAGCGAGAAATTCGTTTAGCGGAACCATATAGGAAGTCTATAGCAAGTCAGAAGCGCTGGCAAGCGAAATCGGACTCCGAGTCATGGTTAACGAGTCCTGTAGATTTTTGGAGTCCTAGGATTGGCATGGCTTTTGCTACGCGCAGTATGCCCTTGCCGCCTTCAAAATGGGCCATAGGCGAGTCATGGTTAATGGAGTCTTGCGGAAGTCGGACGGCTTTTGTATCGGAGTGATCCGTCGTGATTAGGCAGTGCACTTGCAAGCCAAGCGGGCGCGCATAAGTCGATTCGTTGCGTCTCTTAACCTTTATTTAACCATATGATTCTGTTACTATTTTCGCGCCAGCGGAGTAGAATCACTATGGACGCGACATACAATCTTAACGGCGGCTTCAAGCCGACTATGAAGCGGTTTGCCGATCTTGCCGGCCCTGATTATTTTCCGACGCCCGCTTGGGCGACACATGCCCTGATGGAAAATGAACCCTTTGACGGGGAGATTTGGGAGTGCGCCTGCGGAGACGGGGCAATGTCCCGCGTGCTTGCGCGTGACGGCAACCGCGTCCACAGCTCTGACCTCTACAATCGCGGCTTCGGCGAGATCGGGATAGACTTCAATGCGGCTAAAACTGCCGCAGACAATATCGTGACAAATCCGCCCTATAACAGTGCGGAAGGGTTTGTGCGTTCCGGTGTCAATCTTGCCCGCAAGAAGTTTGCTTTGCTGCTACGGCTTGCTTTCCTAGAGGGAGCCAATCGAGCCAACACGATCTTCGCAAAGTGCCCACCGTCCCGCGTTTGGGTGTTTAGCGAGCGCATTACGTTCTATCCCGCCGGAGCTGTCCAGGGCGGCTCTGGAACAACAGCATATGCGTGGTTCGTCTGGGATAAAGATGCACTATCCCAAACGGAACTGAAGTGGTTCAAACCCGGTTACAAGGCCAAATTCTCTAAGGCCGCCTGAATCCGCCAGGAATGGCAATCAAGTGCCCGTCGTGGATAAGATTTCCGGGCTGATTCCTGTGGGATTTGATGTTCCGGACGATCTGCGAAAAACGATCATCGTTTCGACCGTCGAGTTGTTCTTCGTCCTCGGCGTTTAGCGGAATGCGGTTCCGTAACTCTGCGATCAATCTAGTAGTGGTGATTTGGCGACCCGGCTGCGTGTCTATGATCGCGATCACATCTGGGCCGATATCTGCTTCGCCTACTCTGCCCGGCTTCTTAGCCATTATTCCCCTCCCATAGTTGGCAGCGGGAGGATGACTCGAATTCAGTCTACGCGCAACTCACGTACATCGGGGATAATTCCCAAATAGCGGCCTGTGAGCCTTAGCTCTACCTGTTGCGCTTCAAGCAAAATACTCCTGCAGCGGCCGAACCTCCAGGTTCCCCGCTCTCAACGCCGCAATCGCTTCGGCCACGGCCGCAGCACCCGACAGCGTCGTGTAATACGGCACCTTCTGCATCAGCGTCGCCCTGCGCAGCGATTTCGAGTCCGACACGGCCTTCTGGCCGTCCGTGGTGTTGAAGACGATCTGGACCTGGCGGTTGCGGATGGCGTCCTCGATGTGGGGGCGGCCTTCGAGGACCTTGTTGATCTTCTGGGCGTCGACGCCGTTCTCGGCGAGGAAGCGGGCGGTGCCGGAGGTGGC
>NZ_JANINM010000461.1 GCF_024509055.1 Mesorhizobium sp.
CATCCTGCTCGGCCTGATCATCGCCATGGGCTGGCCGGTCAACAGCCTGTGGATCCTCGGCATGTTCCTGGCCATCGACCTGGTCTTCCAGGGCTGGAGCTTCATCGCCATCGGGCTGGCGCTGAAGCGCTAGACCCCTAGAAGCTGATCGCGGCGTCCAGTTCCGACAGGGGCCGGACGCCTGCAAGCAACGCCCTCGCCTCGGCCTCGTCGTTCTTCATCTGCGCCACCAGCGGATCGAGGCCATCGAACTTCAGCTCAGGGCGCAGGAAGCCGAAGAACGACACCTGGCAGGTCTCGCCATAGAGGTCGCCGGAGAAATCGAACACAAAGGTCTCCAGCAGCGGTGCGCCGTTGTCATCGACGGTCGGACGGCGGCCGAAGCTGGCGACGCCGTCATGGAGCGTGCCGTCGGCGCGGCGGAAGCGGACAGCGTAAATCCCTTCCCTGAGAGTAACTTCGGGGGAAAGCCTCATGTTGGCGGTCGGGAAGCCAAGCGTGCGGCCGAGGCGCTGGCCGCCGATCACCTCGCTCTCGACGGTGTAGCGGTAGCCGAGCAGGCCGGCGGCCTCCTCGACCCTGCCGTCGCAGAGCAACCCCCGGATGCGGCTCGACGAGACCACCTCGGCGCCCTCGTCGCGGAAGGCGTCGACCAGCGTGACGCCGAAGCCATGGCGCTCGCCCGCCGCCATCAGGAAGGCTGGGCCGCCCTGGCGATCCTTGCCGAAATGGAAATCGAAGCCGGTGACGGCATGGCTGATGCCGAGGTTGCTTTCCAGCACGCCGGTGACGAATGCGTCGGCGGAGAGCGAAGCGAAATCGCGCGTGAACTGCTGCTCCACCAGGGCGGCGAAGCCCAGTTGCGTCAGCAGCCGCGCCTTCATCGGCGGCGGCGTCAGCACGAAGAGCGGCATTTCCGGCCTGAACACCTTGCGCGGATGCGGCTCGAAGGTGAGCACCAGCGCCGGCACGCCGCGTCGGCGGGCCTCGGCCAGCGCGCGCTCCAGCACCGACTGGTGGCCGCGGTGGACACCATCGAAATTGCCGATCGCCACGACCCCGCCGCGCAGGTGGGCGGGCAGCGGCGCGACCGCCGGGATGCGTTCGAAAGCTTGCGTCATGTCGAGGTGCCCGTCACGC
The DNA here is from genome assembly GCF_024509055.1 of Mesorhizobium sp. Lineage (GTDB taxonomy): Bacteria > Pseudomonadota > Alphaproteobacteria > Rhizobiales > Rhizobiaceae > Mesorhizobium. Next base: position 1,141 of record NZ_JANINM010000461.1, read on the forward strand.
TACCGGCCTATTGCAGACGCGGAATGACGGCGACCGGGCGATAGCCGTGCTTCTGAAGGAAGCCCGCCAGCCGCTCGCGGTCGGGCCGCAGCGGGTCGCCATAGTCGCGGGCATGGATACCGCCCGAGACGTAGAGCACGTCGAAGCCATTGTCGGAGGCGCCCTTGACGTCGGTCATCATGCCGTCGCCGATGGCGAGCACGGCAGAGCGCGCGACATCGTGGCCAAGCAGGCCGGCCAATTCTTTCATGGCAAGGTCGTAGATCGGCGCGAAGGGCTTGCCGGCAATCAGCGTGCGGCCGCCAAGCTGCGCGTAGTCGCGGGCAAGCGCGCCGGCGCACCAGATGGTGCGCTCGCCGCGCTCGACCAGGATGTCGGGGTTGGCGCAGATGAACGGCAGGTTGCGGGCGCGCAGCCGCTGCAGCAATTCGGCATAGTCGGCGGGCTTTTCGACTTCGTCGTCGAAGAGCCCGGTGCAAACGACGGCCGAGGCCTCGAATTCCTCGACCAGTTCAACGTCGAGGCCGTCATAAAGGGTGAAGTCGCGGTCCGGGCCGATGTGGAAGATTTTTCTCGACCCCTCGGCGATCAGGTCGCGGGTCACGTCACCGGAGGTGACAATGCGGTCATAGGCACCGGGCGGAACGCCGATGACCTTCATCTGCGCTGCCACGTCGGCGCTGCGGCGCGGCGAGTTGGTGATCAGCACGACCGGAACATTGGCCGCGCGCGCCTCTGCCAGCGCCTCGGCGGCAGCGGGAAAGTGCCATTCGCCATTGTGCACGACGCCCCATACGTCGCACAGGATGGCCGCGTAACGGCCCTTCAGCTCGGCCAGTGAAGCGATGATGTCGGGCGTGTCCGCCATGCCGTTTTCCCGATGCTGTTCCCAGGCATAGCCGAAGCCGCCATCCTTCAATCGGGAGGCCGGCCCGGCCGGTTCCGCATAACCGAACCGCCTCATCCTGTCACCAGCTTTCGCCACCGGAGGCTTGAGCGCAGCGTTCGACGGCATTGGGAATGCACATGGTTGATACACCGTCAAAAAGGCAGCGATATCTTAACCTTTCGAGCAAGCCGAAATTTAAGAATTTGTGACCATGGTTGTAGGCCTATTAGGACCATAGTCGTACAAATTACCTGGATCTTGGCGGGGGCTAAGAACAATGATCCGCAAATTTCTTCGCGACAGAGGGGGCAATTATGCCTTGGTCACTGCCATAACCTTGGTGCCGCTGATGGGCGCCGTGGCGCTTGCGGTCGACTACGCCGAGTTGGTGCGGCAGAAGCACGAAACGCTGAACGCGCTGGACGCAGCTGGCATCGCGACGGCACAACAGCTCGTCGCCGGCGCCACCGACGTTGAAGCAAAGGCCTTCGCCAAGGCTTTTTTCGAGGCCAATCTCAGGCACGTCCTGCCGTCCAACACGGCGCTGACGGTAACCCTACCCAACAATAATTTTGGTGGCGGCACGCTGAAGCTGCAGGCCAAGCTGAACTACCAGCCCTATTTCGTACCAGCTGCGGCACTGCTGCTCGGCAAGTCCGCCGGCTCGACCGACGTCGACATAGTCGCGACATCCGAAGTCCGGCTGAAGAACACGCTCGAAGTAGCGCTGGTGCTCGACAATTCCGGTTCGATGAGCCTCAACGGCTCGGGCACCGGGCAACAGCGTATAGCGCTCCTGAAGAAGGCAGCGACCGAGCTTGTGAACATGCTGGCCCTGCAGGCCGGACAGATGAGGCAGGTCGACAGGCCAGTGCAGTTCTCGCTGGTCCCGTTCTCCGCCTCGGTCAATGTCGGCCCGTCCAACAAGGACAAGGCCTGGATGGATCAGGACGGCATTTCGCCGATCCATCACGAGGATTTCGACTGGTCGCAGATGTACAAGAACGCATCCGGCTCTGATCCGAACAAATACATCGAGAAGGTTGGCAGCGCTTACTACAAGCGTGGCAGCGGCTGGGGCTCGGGCCAAAACACAGCGGCGACGCGCTTCAGCCTCTACGAAGACATCATGGCGACAACGCGCACGTGCTCGAAGCAGAACAGCAACGGCTCGTGCCAGACCTATACGAGCACGAACGCCCAGTATGAGGCCTGGGGCGGCTGCGTCGAGGCCAGGCCCTACCCCTACAATATCGACGACACGACGCCGACCTCGAGCAATCCCGCCACTCTCTTCGTGCCCATGTTCGCTCCCGACGAAGCGGGCAATCTCTGGACCGACGGAACACGCACGAGTACGACTTCGTGGGGCTACGGCAACAACTGGTGGATAGATTCAAGCGATAGCCTGACAGTGGCCAAGCGCCAGTCCGATATGCGGAAGTACTTTGTCACGAAGCCCTACACCGCATCGACCGTGCCATCCGAAGATGGGCCCAACGCAGGCTGCACGACCAGTCCGATCACACCCCTGCAGGACCTGACGACCACGGCCGGCAAGCAAACCATCATCAATGCCATCAACGCCATGGTGCCCACCGGCAATACCAACGTGCCGGAAGGAATGGCCTGGGGCTGGCGGACATTGTCCAGCAACGAACCCTTCGCCGACGGCAGGAACAACGGCGAAAAGGGCAACGACAAGATCGTCATCGTTCTGACGGACGGCGCCAACACGTACAGCTCCGTCAACGACGGCAGCTATGCCAAGAACAGATCGACCTACGCCGCATACGGATATACAGGCCTGACATACCCAGGGTCGGGCAGCGTGACCCGGTTGTTCATGAACACCAGTTCGGCCGTGGGCAAAACCACCTACACCGACTCCAACTACACCGCCGCATTGGATGAGCAAATGCAGGCGTTGTGCACCAATGCCAAAGCCAACAACATCATCGTCATGACGGTCTCGCTCGATCTCAGCGAAAGCAAGACCGCCGAAAAGAAGGCGATCACCGCGCTCAGCGCCTGCGCGTCCGACTCGCGCTTCCGCAAGGATCCGAAAGATCCGACCAAGCCAGCGAAGCTGTTCTGGAATTCGACCGGCGCCACATTGTCGGACGACTTCCAGGCGATCGGCAACGAATTGTCGAACCTGCGCATCGTCGGCTAACCGGTTAGGACACGACCCGAAAGCGCTTCGCCACCGGCAGGGGCCCTTTCACGGACAGGTCCGACGAGGCCGCCGGCTGGTTAGCGCCCGGTGAAGCCGTGAGGCCGCAATAGAGAGGTTTCGCAAACGCGGCCTTCAGCGTTTCATGAAACCATGGCGGCGATGAGAAGTCCGTGGACGGGGGTCCCTGAAAGATGCGCGAATTCTGCCGTCGATTTTTGCTCGACCGGCGTGGCAATTATGCCCTGATAACGGCATTCGCCATGGTGCCGCTGATGGGCGGCCTCGCCTTAGGCGTCGACTTCATCGAGCTCAACCGGCAGAAGCAGATGATACTCAGCGCGCTCGACTCCGCCAATCTCGCCACAGCGCGCCGATTGACCGAAGGCGCCACAGACGCCCAGCTCAAGGCTTACGCAGTCGAGTTCTTCAACGCCAGCCTGAACAATATCGATCCCGCCGATGTCGGCGTGAGCGTCACGCTGCCCACCAACACGTCCGGCGGTGGCGTGCTCAAGATGAGCGCGACGCTCAATTATCACCCCTATTTTCATCCGGCCGCCGCGCTGCTCGCCGGCGCATCCGACAGCGACGCGAATAAGCCGATCAAGCTCATGGTCAGCTCGCAGGTGCGGCTGAAGAACACGCTCGAAGTGGCGATGGTGCTCGATAATTCCGGCTCGATGAGCAACAAGGGGTCCGGCACCGGGCAAAAGCGCATCGACCTGCTCAAGCAGGCCGCCAAGCAGCTTGTCGACACGCTTGCCCAGCAGGCGTCGATGATCCAGCAGGTCGACAAGCCTGTGCAGTTCAGCCTCGTGCCCTTCGCCGCCTCCGTCAATGTCGGGCCGCAGAACGACAATGCGCCGTGGATGGACACCTACGGCCTTTCGCCGGTCCACCACGAGAATTTCGACTGGTCGACGCTCAACGCGGCCGACAAATATGCCCGGAAGATCAACGGCACCTGGTACAAGAAGGGCACCGGCTGGGGCCTCGAGGAAGGCCAGATGCTGACCCGCTTCGGGCTCTATCGCGACATGAAAGTGGTGACCAGCCACGAGCGCATCGTCGGCAGCAAGCGTGTCGTGTGCGACCAGTACCGGTCCAACAACACCTGCGCGAAGAGCCACGACGAATACGACTACAACGACACCTACGGCCCGTTCGCCAGCTGGCAGGGTTGCGTCGAGGTGCGGCCATATCCTTATAACATCGACGACACGCCGGCTTCCGCCGGCGATCCCGCCTCGCTGTTCGTGCCGATGTTCGCGCCGGACGAGCCCGGCAACCATTGGTATGTCACGCAGGATCCCAACGAGGCCGCGCCGAAAACCTACGGCGCCGCCAATAGCTGGTGGAACGACGATCCGTCGAGCAGCACGGGCAAGACGCGGCAATCCAACATGGCCAAGTATTTCATGGCGAGGCCAATGAATGCCCCCGTGCTGGCCGCGGGCGCCGGCCCGAACTACAGCTGCACCACCACGCCGATCACGCCGCTCACCGACGTGACCTCGGCGAACGGACTGGCGAGCCTCAAGGCGGCGATCGACCTGATGGCGCCCAACGGCAACACCAACGTCCCCGAAGGCTTGGCGTGGGGCTGGCGCACCGTCTCGAGCGGCGAGCCGTTCAGCGGCGGGCGGCCGGAAAGCGAGCGCGGCAACGACAAGGTCGTCATCGTGCTCACGGACGGCGAGAACACCTACTCGACGCTCAGCTCCGACCCGGCCGGCAACAAGTCGACCTACGCCGCCTACGGGTATACCGGCGTCAGCTACAATGGCGGCTCGACGACGCGCCTGTTCAGCGGCACATCGAGCGCGATCGGCCAGTTCAACTACTCGTCGAGCAACTACACGGCCGCGATGAACGAGCACATGGCGAAACTTTGCGACAACGCCAAGGCTGCCAACATCATGGTCATGACGGTGGCCCTCGACCTGTCCTCGACCGACGCCGGCGACAAGAAAGCGATGGACGCCTTGAGGGCCTGCTCGTCGGAATCGCGCTTCCGCAAGGACCCGAACGACCCGAGCAAGCCGGCCAAGCTGTTCTGGAACGCCACCGGCGCGACGCTCTCCGACAATTTCAAGGAGATCGCGAATGAGTTGTCGAACCTGCGCGTCGTTGGGTGACGATTCCCGCGTTGGAAGGGACAGCGCCGGCGCTGAAACTGCCGATCTCCCCCCTTGAGGGGGAGATGTCCGGCAGGACAGAGGGGGGTGCGACAGAACGCCAATCTCTGTCTTATTTCTCCTCCAAAGCTCGGCCGCCTGTGGGTGCAATCAGCTGAAACGCAGGCGGGACAGCACCCCCCCTCTGCCTTGCCAGGCATCTCCCCCTCAAGGGGGGAGATTGGCAGCTTCGTCGATCTCGCCCGCTGTCGTCGCTGGCGCAAGCATTCCCTTATGCAACCTCTTGCGGACGGCAGCACATGCGGTGAATGTTCCGCCACCACTGGAGCCATCGATGCCCGACGCCGCCAACCACCTCACCTTCGCGCTGATCTGTCTCGGCATGGTGCTGACGCCGGGGCCGAACATGATCTACCTGATCTCGCGCTCGCTGTCGCAAGGGCCGCGCGCCGGGCTGATTTCGCTGGGCGGCGTGGCGCTGGGCTTCCTGTTCTACGTGCTGTCGGCCGCTTTCGGCATCACGGCGCTGCTGCTTGCCGTGCCCTTCGCCTATGACGCACTGCGCTTTGCCGGCGCGCTCTACCTGCTGTGGCTTGCATGGCAGGCGTTGAGGCCCGGCGGGCGCTCGCCCTTCCAGGTGCGCGAGATGCCGAGGGACCGCCCGCGCAAACTATTCGTCATGGGCCTGATGACGAACCTTCTCAATCCGAAGGTGGCGGTGCTCTACCTTTCGCTCCTGCCGCAGTTCATCAACCCGGCCAAGAGCCATGTGCTGTCGCAGCTCCTGGTGCTCGGCTTCACGCAGATATCGATCAGCCTCACCGTCAACGCCATCATCGCAGTGACCGCAGGCTCCATCGCCACCTTCCTCGCCGGACGGCCGTTCTGGCTGGTCGTCCAGCGCTGGATGATGGGCACCGTGCTGACCGCGCTGGCGTTGCGGATGGCGACAGAGGCGCAAAGATAGGCTCAGGCCAGGCCGGCCCGAGCCTCAACGCACCCGATGCAATTTACATCGGCCGGCGGACGGGCCGGATCTGCTCCGGCTCGATCAGCTTGCGGTAGAGATGCCAGGTCGCGTGGCCGAGGACCGGCATGACGACTGCGAGGCCGGCAAACAGCGGGATCGAGCCGATCACCAGCAGCACCGCGACCGTCAGTCCCCAGAGCGCCATGGTCAACGGGTTGGCCGCCACGGCGCGCGCCGAGGTCTCGATGGCCGCAACGGCCCCGACATCGCGGTCGAGCAGCAGCGGGAAGGCGACGACCGTGGTCGCCAGCACGACGACCGCGAAGACAAAGCCGGCGGCATTGCCGGCCAGGATCAGCGTCCAGCCCTTGCTGGTGGTGAACACGTCACGCAGGAAGCTGCCGACCGATGCCGGCGGATCGGCGCCGAACAGGCTGGTGTAGATCGACTGCGCCGTGAACAGCCACAGCAGGAAGAGCACGAACAGGAGGATGCCGATGACAGCGATGGAGGGTAGCGCCGGCGAACGGCGAACATCGAACGCATGCCGCCAGTTGGTGTTCATGCCGAGCTCACGCCGGCGGCTGATCTCATAAAGGCCAATCGCGGCGAAGGGGCCGACCAGCGCGAAACCCGACATAAGCGGATAGACGAGCTGGATGGCGTTGGAGCCGGACGTCCACTGCGTCAGGATCAGGCCGACGATCGGGTAGATCAAGCACAGGAACACATAATGCGAAGGCTTGGCCCAGAAATCCTCGGCGCCGAGCTTCAAGGCATCCCAGAGATCCGACGTGGTGATGTGGCGCACCGTGGGCTGCACATGCATCCCCTGGGCGTCCGCCATAACATGAAAACCGGCCATTACCGTCCTCCGTTTTTATCCGGGGGCGGTCACCGCCTGGGGTGGCCGCCCGTGGCTGCCACTTCAACAACGCCGACATCATAGCCAATCTTCCGGCAAAAGTCGCCGCTTCACGGGATTTTCATCCGACGCCCGGCAAAAGCCATGATCGCGGGTATCAGAGGCCGGATGAGCATCTCCATCGCCCCAATCCGCCCGTCCAATCCCAACCGCCGCACGCTGCTCAAGGCCGGCGGCCTTGCGGCGCTTGCCGGCATCGCCGCCTGCAGCACCGTCTCGGTGCCGACGGGTGAAGGCGCGGGCGTCTCCTCCTCAGCCACGGCAACGCTCGCCGGCTTACGCGCCGCGGCCGGGCTGCCAGCGCTGGTTCCTGACACGCAGCTCGAGCAGGCCGCGCTGCAGCAGGCCGGCTACATGGCCTCGCGTGAGCACATGAGTCACACCACCGGCTGGGGCAAGGATTTTGCCTCGCGCATGAAGGATAATGGAGTGCACGGCGCCGCGGCCGAGAACATCGCCGCCGGCCGCTTCGACCAGCAGAAGCTTTTCGACATCTGGATGCATTCGGACGGCCACCGCCGCAACATGCTCGATCCGGACTTCAGCCGTTTCGGATTGGCCTATATGTGCGACGGCCGCGACCCAGCCCTGCGCTATTGGGCGCTGGTGCTCGGCCGTTGAGGCTAAAGAGCCGCCACATGCGGGCGGCTCGACCGATGACCTGGATCGTCAAGGAATGGCCGTGAAGGCCCTTATTTCACCGAGATGCTCAAGCCGCTGAGGTCGGCGTTGACCTGCAGGCCGACCTGTCTGCCGGTGAGCTCGAGCTGGGCGCCCTTGTCGTTGGTCATCACGATCACCTGGGCGCCTTTGCCGATGGCGCCGCCGCCGCCGGCGGCACCATATACGCCGGTCACATCGCTGGGCCGCCGAATGTGGCGAACGGTACCCTGGAAATAGGTCTTGGAGGCGCCGAAGGCGAGGCCGCCCGAGATGCCACCGATCGAGATGGGATAGCGGCGGCCATGGAAGGTGAGCGTGCCCTCGCCGCCGGAACCGCCGATGAAGAAGGCCGCCTTGTAGACGGAGAAGCGGACCGTGCCGCTGTCGGCATGCGCGGCGCCCGCAAGGCTTACGCCAGCGGCGGCGACGGCGGCAAAAGCAACGGAACGAAATCCGGACGAAATCTTCATGATGCAGCTCCTCAACTTCGCCGCTTCTCGAGTCGGCCAACCACGTTAGCGTGGCCTCGAAGAGGTGAACAGTCTCGCCCGACATTGGTTCCCGCAACACGGCGTGATTGCAGGGCGCAAAGACGGCGGCGTCGGTCCGTGCGGCTCAATCCATATGGGCTGCCGGCGCGCCGCCTGCCGGCGCCGTCTTCGGCTTGCGCAGCAGGATGACGAAGGGAATGGCGGCCAGCGTCATCACCATCAAGATTTTGAAGTCGTTGATGTAGGAGATCATCATCGCCTGGACGTTGACGGCCAGATCGACCTGCGACAGCGCGATCGGATCGCCGCTCGCCGCCGCCCGCGAGGCGGCCCAGAGGTTGGGATTGTACGGGTTGATGAAGGCGGACAGCTCGACATGGTTGATCTGCGTGTTGCGCACCATGAGCGCCGCCACGACCGACACGCCGATCGAGGAGCCGAGATTTCGGATCAGGCTGAACAGCGCGGTGGCGTCGGTGCGGTAGCGCGCGTCGAGCGTGGCGAAGGCGACCGTCGACAGCGGCACGAACACCATGCCCATGCCGAGACCCTGGATGACGCCCGACGACAGGATCAGCCAATTGTCCATCTGCGGCGTGAAACTCGCCATCGTGTAGAGCGATTGCGCCGTGAGCAGGAAGCCGAAAGCGACCAGGATGCGCGCATCGATCCTGTGCATGATGCGGCCGACGACCAGCATCGAGATCATCGTGCCGATGCCGCGCGGTCCCAGAACGACGCCGATGGTAACCGTCGGGTAGCCGAAGATGTTGGCGAGCATCGGCGGCAGAAGCGACATCGATGCCAGGATCAGCACGCCCATGACGAAGATGAAGCCCAGCCCGGTCACGAAATTGCGGTCGAGGAATATCTTCGGATCGATGAAGGGATGCTCGGCCGTCACGGTGTGGATGATGAACACCCAGAAGCCGGTGATCGACAAAGCGAGCTCGATCCAGATCTCGGCCGAGTTGAACCAGTCGACCTCGCCACCACGGTCGAGCAGGAGCTGCAGCGCGCCGACGCCCAGCGAGAGCATGGCGAAGCCGAAGAAGTCGAAGCCGCGCACGCGCTTGGCGACGACAGGCAGGTAAGCCGCCATGCCGAGGAGGGCGAGGATGCCGACCGGCAGGTTGATGAAGAACACCCAGCGCCAGTTGAAGTTCTCGGTGAGCCAGCCGCCGAGCGTCGGGCCCAGGATCGGCCCCAGCATGATGCCGGCGCCCCAGATGGCCATTGCCTGGCCATGGCGTTCCTTGGGATTGATGTCGAGCAGGAAGGTCTGCGACAGCGGCACGATGGCCGCGCCGAACACGCCCTGCAGCAGGCGGAACAGAACCATCGTCTCCAGGCTCCAGGCCAGGCCGCAGAGCATCGAGAAGATGGTGAAGCCGACGACGGCGACCAGGAACAGTTCCTTGCGGCCGATGCGGTCGGCGAGCCAGCCGGTGACCGGCGTCATGATGGCCGCCGCGACGATGTAGGAGGTCAGCACCCAGTTGATGTTGTCGGGCGAGGCGCCGAGGTCGCCGGTCATGGTCGGCAGCGCGACGTTGGCGATGGTGGTATCAAGCGCCTGCATGATCGTCGCCAGCATGAGCGCAACCGTGATCAGGCCGCGATGCGGCACTTCCTTGAAGGGTTCGGATGTGCTCATGATGCTGAACTTCCAGCAGGTAACAAAAACGTGTACATGGGGTTTCCGGGCGGCGAAGCTTCCGTTGAGAGACCTCGTCGCGGTGGGACGCGAGTGTCGATGTGGGGGTTACATCGACTGAAGTCTCGACTGGAGCGGATGCCTGCCGCCCGGAACCCTGAGGACCGAAGGGCCTGTGTCGAAAGGCTCTGGTTTCGATCAGGCCGGCATGCGGCCCGGTGCGAAAACCGCGATCCTTCCTACTCCTCCCCTCAGACCAAACCCTGCCGCTTCCGCCCGCCAGGTCCCACGCGGGCTTCCGCTTCCTTCTACTGCGCGCCCTCGCCCGCGTTGGCGTGGCCGAAGATCGACGGCAGCCCGCGCGCCACGCCGGTATCGACCGTGACCGAAGCGCTCATGCCGGTGCGCAGCGCCATCCTGGCGTCGGGATCGGTCAGTTCCAGGCGCACGGGGATGCGCTGCGTGACCTTGACCCAGTTGCCGGTGGCGTTCTGGGCGGGAAGCAGCGAGAACTCCGCGCCCGTGCCGGCGCCGATCGCCTTGACGGTCGCCTCGAAGGTCCGGCCCGGATAGGTGTCGACCACGATCTCGGCCTTCTGGCCCGGCTTCATGTGGGTAAGCTGCGTTTCCTTGAAATTGGCGTCGATCCAGATGTCGCCGGTCTCGACCAGCGCGAACAGCGGCGTGCCGACGGTGACATACTGGCCGGGCTTGAAGGACGCGGCCTGGTAGACCACGCCGTCGGCCGGCGCCGTGACGGTGGTCCGCGCCAGGTCGTAGGCGGCCTTGTCGCGCGCGGCCAGCGCCGACATCACCGAGGGATGCTGGTCGGTCTGGATGTCGGGATTACCGCCGAGCGCCGCCTTGGCGCTGACGATGCCCTGCCCGGCGACGGCCAGCTGCTGCTTGGCCTTGTCGAGGTCGTTGCGGGCCTGGTCGAGCGACGACTTGGCGTTGATGCCCTTCTGCGCGAGATCGGCGGCGCGGTCATACTGCGACTGCGCGAAGTCGACCTCGCTGCTGGCCGACTTTTCCTGCGCCATCGACTGGCTGTAGGCGGCGCGCAGCTGCTCGACATTGAGGCGCGCGGCGGCCACCGCCGCATCAGCCTGGGCGAGCGCGATGCGATAGGGCTCGGGGTCGATGACGAAGAGCAGGTCGCCCTGCTTGACCGCCTGGTTGTCGGCGATGCCGACCTTCACGATGCGGCCCGACGTGTCGGAGGCAATCGAAACCTTGGCCTGCTGCAGGTTGGCGTTCTCGGTTTCCTGGTAGCGCCCGCCGGTCACCCAGACATAGGCGCCGCCCACGGCGAGAGCCAGCGGCAGGGCGACCATCAGGAGGAAACGGCCGGAGCGCCGCTTCTTCGGAGCGGCCGGCGCCGGCAACGGCTCTGGGGCCACCGCGACCGGAGCGACCGCCGGCTGCGCCGGAGCTTCAGCGATCGGCTGCGCCGACGCGAGCTTCGTGACGTTCTCGTCTATCTTGGCTGCCGCGTTCATGCCGCCGCCCCTTCCTTGTTCTTTATCTTTTCGAGCGACGAGGCTTCGCCGTCCGTCAGATTCTGCACGATCGTGTCCAGCACCCGGATGAGTATGCGCCGTTCCTGCAGCGGCACGCCTGTCAGCGATTCCTCATAGACTTCGCCGGCGAGGCTCTTGACGTCGGCATAGGCGGCGCTCGCCTTCCCGGTCGGGAAGATCATGCGCACGCGCCGGTCGGCGGCGTCCTGGCGACGCTCGATCCAGCCGCCCTCCTCCATCCGGTCGACCAGGCGTGAAACGCTGATCGGCTCGATTTCGAGGAGTTCGGCAAGGCGCGCCTGCGTGATGCCCTCTTCCTTCGCCACGCGCACCATCAGGCGCCATTGCGCGGAAGACAAGCCGAGACCGCTGGCGCGCGCCTCGAAACGCTTGCGCATGAGACGCTGCACGTCGTGGATCAAAAATCCCAATCTGTCGATGCCATCTGAAACCATGAGCGATATATATAATAAGCGTGCTTACTATTCAAGCGGACATGTTGCTCCTGAAGCCGGCAAATCGGCATGGCAGCCTTGAAATGTTCGCATGGTCAATGCCCGGTGAAGGAACCTCGTGATCGCGAGCTCAAAGCTTGTTGCGCATCAGAAGCGTGACGACGAAGAAGGCGCCGAGCGAACTGGTGATGATGCCGATCGGCAGTTCCTGCGGCGGCAGCAGCGTGCGGGCCAGCAGATCGCTGGCCAGGAGGAGGATCGCGCCGAACAGCGCGCAGGCCAGGATCAGGCGCCAATGCAAGGGACCGGCAAGCGGGCGGCTGAGATGCGGGATCATCAGGCCGACGAAGCCGATGACGCCGGCCACCGCCACCAGGATCGCGGTGGCCAAGGCGGCGATGAAGAAGGTTGTCCGACGCATGCGCGCCACCGGCACACCGAGGCTTTCGGCGGCGCTTTCGCCGGCAAGGAAAGCATCGAAGCGGCGATGGTTCCACAGGCCGTAGAAGAGGATGATCGCGGCGCCCAGCGCCGCCAGACCGATATTGTCCCAACGGGCGAGGCCTAACCCGCCCATGGTCCAGAACAGCACCGAGTGGGCGGCGCGCTGGTCGCCGGCGAAGACCAGGTAGTTGGTCAGCGCGGTGAACAGGAAGGAGACGGCCAGGCCGGAGAGGATCAGCCTTTCAGGCCCCTGCCCCCTTACCCGCGAAACCAGCAGCAGCACGATCGCCGCGGCCAGCATGCCGCCGGTGAAGGCGGCGACCGGCAAGGTCCAGATGCCGAAGGTATCGCCGAAGACAGTGATGACGGAGACCGCGCCGGCCGCCGCGCCCGACGAGAGGCCGAACAGGAACGGATCGGC
>NZ_JANINM010000462.1 GCF_024509055.1 Mesorhizobium sp.
AAATTCGCCGGCTACCGGAATAGCCGTCGATACTCGGTCGGGGTCATGCCCATCTTGCGCCTGAATGCGCGCGTGAAGCTCGATTGCGACGAAAACTGGCAGCTCAGGGCGATCTCGGTCAGCGACGCACGACCGCCGGCTATCAGCGCCTTGGCCGCCTCAAGCCGCCGCTCGCTGACATAGGAGTGCGGCGGCAGACCCATGGCTGCGGCGAATGCCCGGGTGAAGTGGAATATGCTCAGGCACGCCACGTCGGCGAGATCGGCCACTGTGATATCTTCAAACCGATGATCCTCGATGAAGCCGAGAACGCGCTTGAGCCGGACCGGATCGAGCCCCTGTCTGGAGGAGCTCCGCGCCGCAACTTCCGTTTCCGCGTAGGTCTGCAGCAGCCTTGCCGCCAGAAACATCGAGGAGGTCTCGATCATCATGCGCCTTGCGGAGCTGGGGCGTATGATTTCCGACAGGACGGACATGCCGATCTGCTCGATGACCCCATCGCTTACGACGGACGAATAACGCAGTTCCTGGCCGGGATAGTGAGGCAAGGAGTATTCGTTGCTCAGATGGGCAAATGTGGAATGCGGCAGGAACAGGTGGAGCACTTTCAGCTCGGGCGATGAAACGCTGATTTCCTCAGCCTGGCGCCCTGCCGGAACGAGCCAGATCGTGCCCCGGCTTGGGCGGGCGGGCTGGAATTTTCCATCGATCTTGCAGGTGACCAGACCGTCGTCGCACCCGTCGATCGTTATCGCCACCTCGAGATTGGCGCCTTTCATTCCAGGCCCCTCGCAGCTGTTATGCCGCCGGAAGTCAGCCGACATGTTCGGACTGTAAGCCTCATCCAGGGCGTTGATGAGCGTGGAGGTGGGATATTTAAGGCCTGCCTGACTGAGGCGATTCATAGTTCACCCTCAAAGTTCACGCGAAAGACGAGATGGCGTCGCGCCGAAATGTGACTGCCGGCTAATGGAAGTTATCTATCTGTATCGCCTTTGGAAATACGCGCCGCTAGGCTTCCCTTCACGATTGTGGCATAGGCGCCCTTTGGTTGCACCGGAGTGTGGGCTTGGTCATCGAATTGGAACGGCCGACCCTGAGTTCGTCGCAAGCCGGCAAACCTTCGCATTGCATCGCGGGCCAACTGCGCAAGTTCTGCCTAGATCACAGCAAGAAATGGATAGAGCGTCTTTGACGCGGAATTATCCTTCTCGGACCTGGCCGCCGGCGTGACGTCGGTCGCGAACAAGGCGTTGTGCGGATCGCAAACCAGCCCGGACGGTGAAGATCGATGAATGAGGCCGGCTCGCAAATCGACAAGTATGACGCCCTCATGCAGCGCCGGTTCAGGGCGCAATCCACCAAAAGCTGTTTCGCCAGGGGCATCTCGAAAGACCCGACGGTCTTCACGCATATCACTGTCCCCGAACCGTCGGGCTTGTGGTCGATCAAGCCGGAACCCGAGTCCGCCTTTTCGATCCATATCGTCCTGGCCCCCCTGCCGAGGCTCGAAGCGCGAATGGAGGGGCGCAGGCAAATCCTGGGGGCGCTGAAACCCGGCGAGATCTGCATCTTCGACCTCAGCACCTTCCCACGGGTGCTGATCCGGGATTCCATGCAAAGCCTGCGGGTGCATATCTCGCAGCGCAGCCTGGACGATCTCGCCGACGATTTCGGCCAGCCGCCGATCGGGTCGCTGCGCCCCGCATTGGGCGGCGCCGATCCCGTGCTCTCCGGGCTCGGCGACGCCGTGCTCAACAAGACGCAGATGTCCGACGGCGAAGACGCCCTGTTCCTCGACCATCTGGCGCTGGCCTTCAGCCTGCACACTGCCCAGACCTATGGGCAACTGCGCGCCATCAATCCGCTGCGGGGAGGATTGGCGCCCTGGCAGTACCGGCGCGCCACCGAGCTGATGTCGGCAAGGGTTGCGCAAGGCGTTACACTGGCGGAACTCGCGGAGGCCTGCCAGCTCTCCGTGAACTACTTTGCCCGGGCGTTCAGCCGCACCGCCAAAATGCCTGCCCACAAATGGCTGATGAATGAGCGCATCAGACAGGCGAAGGACCTGCTTCTCAACATGGAGACGCCGGCGGTGGAGATCGCGGCCGCTTGCGGATTCACCGACCAGAGCCATTTCACGCGCGTGTTCTCGCAGCTTGAAGGACAGAGCCCGGCCCGGTGGCGGCGTTTGCGCCTCGGCGACTGGCGGCCCGCGGCCCAGGCCGCGGCGATGCCCTGAACTCCGCCGCGATAGGCGTGCCATGGCAATCGATCCGCGCTCGTTCAACATGGAAGACCTGTCGCTGGAGCACGCGCGGCTGCGTCAGCGGTTTGTGCGCGGGATGTTTCGCGCAGGCGAAGTCGCGGCGGGACGCGGCGATGCGGATGCCAGCGGACCATTCGACGCCTCGGACGATGCTTCTGTTCCGGCGCGCCAGGACATGGATCTGGAGGTTTTCAAGTCGTACCAATCGTTTCGCTACCAGGCCCCGGTCCAGCAGGCGTTCTTCTCCAGGACCGTCTCGAAGGATCCGATCGCGATCAGCCGCCTCCAGATCGGGCCATGCCTGACCCGCTCCGTGGGCCCCGAACCGGCCTTCGCGGTGATCGTCTATCTGTCGTCGATAAGCCGGATGGAGGGTTGGATCGACGGTCGCCACGTCAACTATCCCGAAGTCAACCCCGGCGACGTGGTGCTTCTGGACATGGAGGCGTCTCCGATCGCGCATATCCACAAACCCGTGGATGTTCTGCGCCTGCAAATCTCGCGGCGCACCTTGCACGACCTCGCATACGATTTCGGCGAGCGACCGCCCGCCGACCTGCGCACGGTGTTGGGTGGCGTGCACGACCCGATCCTCTACGGCCTGAGCCGCGCCCTGGAGGCGAAGGCCGTCCATTACGGATCGAACGACCAGTTGTTCGCCGACCAGGTGGCGCTGGCCTTCCATGCCCATATCGTCAGGACCTACGCCCCCGGTCGCGGGCCCGCCAAGATCGTCGGCGGCCTGGCGCCATGGCAGTTGCAGCGGGCCCGCGACATGATGCTGGCCAATCTCGCCGGCGACGTTGCCATTGCCGACATCGCCGATGCCTGCGGCCTGTCGGTCAGCTATTTCGCCCGCGCCTTTCGCCAGACGATGGGCATGCCGCCCTACAAGTGGCTGATGAACGAACGCATTCGCAAGGCAAAGACACTGCTCAGCCAAAGCAGGCTCGGCATTTCCGAAGTGGCCCTCGCCTGCGGCTTCGTCGACCAAAGCCACCTGACGCGCGTGTTTCGCGGCATAGTCGGCCAGACGCCCGGCCTGTGGAGGCAGGAAACGGGCGGAATGGCGGATTAGGCGAGGCAGGCAGGCCGCGAGTTCGATGGTCGCTAGCGCGGCAGACCGGCCGCGTGCAGCGCGTCGCCAAGGCACTGCGCGAGCGCCGGTGCACAGTTCACGGCCGCGAACTGCCGGGTGTAGCGAAACGTCGGATGCAGCTCACGGACCCGCATCGCGGCCGCCCTCGCCTCTTCCATGCGGCCAAGCTTGGCCAGCGCGGCGGCCAGTTGCACGTAAGTGATGCTGTGCGCCGGATTGGCCTGAACGGACCGGTACGCGGCGCGACAGGCATCATCGTAACGCCCGCGCAGCAAATGGCTCATCGCCTGCGCATCGAATGCGGCGAAAGCCCATGAATCGAACGGGCTGAGCCGCATCCCCCGCTCGCTCCACTCGATGGCCGCCTCTGCTTCTCCGCCCCAGCCGAGGACGACGCTGCCCAGGATGTAGGTCAAGGCCGATGACGGGCTGAGGGCGAGCGCGGCCTCCAGGGCGGTGAAGGCGGCCTTGCGGTCATGTCCGTCCATGCCGATCGAAAACCCCGCAAGGGTCAGCGCGGCCGCATCGTCCTGTCCGTGGAGCATTGCCAGGCGGGCATAACGTATCGAAGCGGCACGATCGGCCTCCCGCCAGCCGGCGCGAAGGAAAAGGCAATGGTGGCACATGGCGGCGTTGCCATGCGCGAGCGCATAGGTCGGATCGAGCTCGATGGCGCGTTCGAGCAGCGCGAGCGCCTGCGTAACTCGCCCGGGCATGCCGGAATCGACGTCCTGTTGGGCTCGCAGCACGAGATCATAGGCATCGAGGCTGTCGGGTCGCTTGCGCCTCACCCTTTCGATCTCGGCGCGCCTCAGGCTCGGCGGGATCGCGCCGACAGCCGCCTGCGCGATCTCGTCCTGCAGCGCGAAGATATCGGCGGACGCGCGGTCGAACCGTTCGGCCCAGACGTGAGCGCCGGTCGCCGTGTCGATCATCTGGCCGGTCACGCGGACATTGTCGCCCGCCCTGCGCACGCTGCCTTCCAGCACATAGCGGACGCAGAGCTCCCGGCCCACCTGCTTCACGTCCACCGCGCGCCCCTTGTAGGTGAAGGACGAGTTGCGGGCGATGACGAAGAGCCAGTTGATGCGCGCCAGGCCGGTGATGATGTCGTCGACTATTCCGTCGGCGAAGTAGTCCTGTTCGGGATCGCCGCTGAGGTTCGAGAACGGCAAGACGGCGATCGAAGGCTTGCCGGGCAATGTGAGAATTGCCTGGTCCGCCCCCGGATCGAGGCCGTCGATCGCGACCTCGGGCCCGACATAGCGATAGCCGTGCCGCGGCAGCGTCTCGATCCAGCATCCGCCGCCGGCCATGTCCTCGAGCATGCGCCTGACCGCCGCGATCTGCACCGTCAGGTTGCTGTCCTCGACCGCTTGTCCGGGCCACGCCGCCTCGATCAGCGCCTGCTTCGAAACCACCCTGCCCGTGCGCTCCGCAAGCAGCGCGAGCAAGGCAACGGCCCGCTGGCCGAGCGGCGTCGGCTCGTCGCCCCGGAACAGTATCCCGGCTCCGCCGTCGATGCGAAATGGGCCAAAGGCGAGGCTTTTTGCCATGACCCAAGCAGATACCGTTTTGCGATCTTTTCGCAATCATTTCGCAACGCCTTCACGACTGGCCGGCTCCGCACGGGCATTCTGTGCCGGTGTCTGCCGGAGAAAGCACCGCGCCAATGGAGGATCAGATGAGTGCCGCGCCTGTCGTCCGAATGCCCGACGAGAACAAGGGGGTCATGCTGCGTGGCCATCCGATGGTGTTTCTCGTCACCGACCAGGATACGAAACACACCAGTATGTTCGACTGGACGATACCGGCCGGCTTCGCCACCGGGCTGCATGTTCACCGCGCTCAGGAGGAGACCTTCTATGTGCTTGACGGCGAATGTGTCTGGCACGTCGGCGGCAAGACGATCCGCGCGACTCCGGGCACGTTCCTGTTCATTCCGCCGGGCGTGCCGCACAACATAACCAATGTCGGCGCAAACCCCGCCCGCGTGCTGATGACCGTCTCCCCGCCCGGACACGAACACTATTTCGAGGAGCTTGCCAGACTGGCTGCAAAGGGCTCTCCGGACCCGCAGGCGCTAGCCGAACTGCGCAACCGTTACGACACCGATCAACTCTCCACCCTGACGACCGGCGCCTAGAAGCCGCAACGGCCAGACCTTCGCCATCCCGCCGGCTGCGAAGACCTCTCAGGTTCGACGAAAATTCGCGACGGCCTCGGTAAGCACCCCGGCGTCTACCGGCTTCAGCAGCCTGGGCGATTCCCGGAACCGCTCGGGAAACACCGTGACGCTGTCATAGCCGGTCAGGAAGATGAAAGGGATGCCTTCGGTCGCGAAGTGTTCGGCAATTGGAAAGCTTCGCTCGCCGCGAAGGTTCACGTCGAGCAGCGCCCCGTCGAGCACAAGGCCGTCCATCCGCTGGAACGCCTGTTCGACGGAAGGAACCGGGCCGACAACCTCACATCCCGCGGCCGTCAACTGATCGGCGAGATCGCACGCCACCAGAAAGACGTCCTCGACCACCAGGATACGAAGACCGGACAAAGGCGCGTTCTTGCTCATTCCTTCGCGGGCGGCAGATACTCGGCCTCGGTGCGGAGCAACGGAATTTCCAGCACGCATTCAAGCCCGGCGGGCCTGAAGCTCAAATCGACCTTGCCGCCCAATTCATATTCCAAACTCTGCTGGATGAAGGTGGTTCCAAAATTTCGTTTCGGCGGCTCCTTGACCGCCGGCCCACCGACTTCCTTCCAATGGATCGAAAGCATGCCCGGTTCTTCAGTATCCCAGGAAATCCGCACCTGGCCGCCGTCCACGGAAAGCGCGCCATATTTGGCGGCATTGCTGGCGAGCTCAAAGAAGACCATGCCGAGCGTCGCCGCCGCGCTCGCATTGAGGTGTATCGGCTGGCCCTTTATGGCGATGTTCTGGCGTTCCTTGCTGTCGTAAGGCGAAAGCGTTGCCAGCAGCAGCCGCTCGAGCTCGGCGTCGCCCCAATTGTAGGACGACAGCACCTCGTGGGTCCGCGCCATCGCCTGCAAGCGCTCCTGGAAGGAGGTGGAGAAATCGCTCATCGAGCTCGACGAGCGCACCATGCGCGACGTCAGTGCCGTGATGGTGGCGAGGATGTTCTTCACGCGATGCTGCAATTCGTGCAGCAGCCGCTGCTGGCTGCGCTCCGCTTCCTTGTGGCGCGAAATGTCGACCAGCGCCGCGATCGCGCCGCGCACCTTGCCATACTCGTCGAACAGCGGATTGGCGGACATCATCACGTCGATGCAGGAACCGTCCTCGCGAACGATCCGCGCCTCGAAGCCGGGTATGGCCTTGCCGGTGCGCATCGCCTTGAGCAGCGGCTGGTCGTCCGAGGCCACCGCCGCGCCGTTGAGCACGAGCGGCAGGGCCGCCGGCACTATGGTCAGCTTGTCGTCGGTGGCGCGCCGCCCGGCGAGCTCGACCGCGCGGCGGTTGGCGCGGATCTCGACGCCGCCACCGTCCTCGGCGATGAAGATACCGACAGGCACCAGGTCGAGAAGCGTCTCCAGGCTTTCGACGCGATTGCGCAGATCGTGCGAGAGAGCGCCGATCTTCTCCTCGGCCCGCGCGATCTGGGTGACGTCGACGAAGGTGACGACCACGCCGGCAATGACATTGTCGACGGTCCGGTAAGGTAGCACGCGCATGATGTAGCGGCGGCCGTTGTCCGTGCCTTCGACCTGCCGCTCGATCGTGCCCAGCCGCTGCAGCACCTGCTCCATGTCGGCCTGCAGCCCGTCGGCGGGAAAGCGCGGGCGCACATGCGCCAGCGGCCGGCCGACATCGCTTTCGACCAGCCTGAACAGGTCGCGCGCCGTGGGCGTGAAGCTCTTGATGCAAAGGTCGCGGTCGAGGAACACGGTGGCGATCTGCGTGCTTTCGAGCAGGTTCGCCATGTCGTTGTTGGCGCGGCTGAGCTCGTCCACGCGGATGTTGAGCTCGGCGTTGACGGTTTGCAGCTCCTCGTTGATCGACTGCAGCTCCTCCTTCGAGGTCTCCAGCTCCTCGTTGGACGATTGCAGCTCCTCATTGATGGAGGAGAGTTCCTCGTTGGAGGATTTCAGCTCCTCGTTGGAGGACTCCAACTCCTCGGTGGTGATCTGCAGCCGTTCCTTGGTTTCCCTCAGTTCCTTTTCGAGCTGGCTGACATTGGCGCTTTCGACGTCATCGGTGGTGTGGACCGGCTCGTCTTCCGAATCCGGCTTGAGGCCGCCGACATCGCGGAACACCAGCATGTAGAGCGGGTCGGCCGAGCCGTCCGCCGGCAAGGGCTGCACGGCCAGGCTGATCGTCTGGCGGCCGCCATTGGTGCCGATGTTGATCTTATTCTGGATCGACACCTGGCCGGTACTGACCGCCTTGTGGAGCGCGGCCCTGAGATCCATGCGCAGCCCGCGCCGGGCCATGGAAAAGACGTTGTGGTCGGGCGCACCTGCAGCGAGTTCCAGATATTTGCCGGTGCCGACCGAGCTGTGCATCAGTTCGCCGGCCGCGTTGATCACGACATAAGCCGGCGCGTAGCGCTCGACCAGCAGACGCTCAGCGACATCCTGCAGGGTTCCGTTCGGCGCCCGCGGGCGCGCATGCGGCGCCGTCTGTCTCGTCGCGGCGGCGAGCGGGAATTCCGGCAGGCGCTGCACCGCCACGCCGCCGCGCTTCTGGAAGATGCGGCTCGCCTTGTCGACGGTGGAGAACAGGCGCACATGCCGGGTGACGTTCTCGGATGAACCGAGGAAAAGATAGCCGTTGTTGCGCAGCGCGTAGTGGAAGATCGGAACGATCTTTTCCTGCAGTTCCGGCCCCATATAGATCAGGAGGTTGCGGCAGGCGATCAGGTCGAGCTTGGAAAAGGGCGGATCCCGCAACAGATTGTGCGCGGAGAACAGGCAGACCTCGCGCAGGTCGGCCGAGACGCGGTAGGTCCCGTCCTCGCGCGAGAAGAATTCCTTCAGCCGCTTGGGCGTTATGTCGGTAGCGATCGTCGCCGGGTAGCGGCCGGCGCGCGCCACTTCGAGCGCCCGCTCGTCGATATCGGTGGCGAATATCTGCAGGTTAGGCGAGGCAGCGCCCCGCGGCGCGCTCTCCTTGAGCAGCATGGCGATCGAATAGGCTTCCTCGCCGGTGGCGCAGCCCGGCACCCAGACCCTGATCGTCTCGTCCGGCTTGCGGTCCTCGAACAGCCGGGGAATGACCATGCGCTCGAGAACGTCGAAAGCGTGCTCGTCGCGAAAGAAGCTGGTGACACCGATGAGCAGGTCCTGGAACAGAAGGTCCACCTGCTGCGGCTCGTCGCGCAGCCGCTCGTAGAAGGCGGTCGGATCGTCGATCTGCAGCACCTGCATGCGGCGCTGGATGCGCCGCAGGATGGTGTTGTCCTTGTAGCCGCTGAAATCATGGCCGGTGCGCACGCGCAGCAGCGCCGCGATTCGCGACAATTGCTCGGCGACGTCGCGCTTGCGGCGGTCGCGTTCGCTTTCCGTGCGGTTGGCGTGGCTGAAATAGCCGATCAGCTTGCCCGCCATCTCCTCGGCCGGAAGCACCATGTCGACGAGGCCGCTCTGCACGGCGCTGCGCATCATGCCGTCATACTCGGCGCTTTCCTGCGCCAGCGTCAGCCCGCCGCGTTCCTTGATCGCGCGCAGCCCGATGGTGCCGTCGCTGCCCGTGCCGGACAGGATCACGCCGGCGGCATTGTCCATCTGCTCCTGCGCCAGCGAGGTGAAGAAATCGTCGATCGGCGTGCGCTTGGCGCGCGTGGTCGCCATCTTGGCAACGTGGAAGCGGTGCTGCTCGACGGTCACCGAGACGCCGGGCGGCACCACATAGATGTTGTCGGGCTCGACCGGCATGCCCTCCAACGCCATCTGCGTTTCGATCTCGGTGCAGCGCTGGATGATGCTGGCGAGCACGCTTTCGTGCTCGGCGTCGAGATGCTGGATCACGACGTATGCAAAGCCGCTGTCGGCCGGAACTTCGGGAAAGAATTTCTGCAGCGCGCCGATGCCGCCCGCCGAGGCGCCTATGCCGACTATCGGGAAAGGCGCGGGCTCTCTTTCGCCGTCGCGCGCGCTAGTTCGTGTCTTCCTCGCCGTTGCCTTGCGCGCTGACTGAGCCATCGTCCGTTACCTGCACCCGCCTGCTTTCGAGGATGCGCTCGATGACGGCGGCATCCGCTTCATAGTCCTTCGCCCGCCGGCCATACTCGCTGGCCAGGGCGGAGCGATCCCTCGTTCTTTCCCGCTCGGCCATGCGCCGGGCAAACTCCGCACGCTGCTGATGCGAGCGCAGCAGGCTCCACAGGATTTCGTCCGCCTCGACCGCCTGCGCTTCCATCACCGCGTCGCCCGTGAAGGCGTGCCCGGTATGGCACCGATAACGAAGCATGTCACCGTCTTCGATCTCCCAAAGCGGCCCGTGGCATTCCGGGCATGTGAACACCGACAGTTCGCCGAGTCGATCTTCCTTCTTCATAGTCGAATGCTCCTGCGCGGCCACCGCCGCCTCCAGCCTGACAGAGGGGGGAGCGGGAAGGGTTTCCCCGGCCGGCTCGGCCGCCAGCCTGCCCAGCAAAGCGCCAATTTTCGCGGCCGGCAGGCAATGGTCGACCTCGACATAGTGCAGCGCGCTTTCCACCATGGCTGGCACCAGCGTGTCGTTGGGGTGCTGGACCACGGCCAGACCGCCGACGGCCTTGATGGCCCTGAGGCCGGCCGTGCCGTCGGAAAGGGAGCCCGAAAGCAGCACACCGATGACGCTGGCGCCATAGCTCAGCGCCGCGGAGCGGAACAGCGGATCGATGGCCGGCCGGGCAAGGTTCTCGCGCGGGCCGCGCCTCAGCATCATATGGTCGTCATGCAGCAGAAGATGGAAGCCGGGCGGCGCCACATAGATGTTGCCGGTCTTGAACGCGACGCCGTTCTCGGCCACAGAGGTCTTCAACGCCGCCGCGCGGTCGAGGATTTCCCCCAGGTAGCTGACCTGGCCGACATGCACCACCACGAACACGGCGGCCGGCAAGTCGGCAGGCAGGTTGCTCACGATCTGCTTCAAGGGCTCGATCCCGCCGGCCGACGCACCTATCGCGATAATGTAACGGTTGCGTTCCGCGATCTTGCGGTTGAGCATTGGCTCTAGCCAATCCGAAACGATGCCCGCGCGCCCATGCGCGCGGCAGCATTGAAGGAACAACATCCGGACCGACTTAAAGGTTCCGCAGCTAAGGTCGCGGAAGCGGTTGGACGGCATGAAGCGGCATGTTACGGGATCGCCATGCCGAAGATGCCCCAACCAGGTCTACGCCCAGTACCGCCAACAACGGCCCCCAAGGCTGTTCTCGTCGATCGCTCGGGCGAGACCTGCCGAATTCGTACGTTCAGGCCCGGCGAAGTCGACCAGCACAGCGCCGGCTGGCTCGCCGACCCCGCCGTCTCGGCCGGCTTGAACATGCAGGGCTTCCTCGGTCTCGATGCCTTTCGGTCCTACGTCGCCAGTTTCGACAATTTCAGGCGCAACCTGCTCGCGATCCGCACGCTGGACAACAAACCCATAGGCCTGATCGTGGTCGAGATCGATCCGAGGCACCGTCTGGGATCGCTGCATCTGATCATCGGGGAGCAAGGCCAGCGAAGGCTGCAGGTCTCGTTCGAGGCGATCGAACTCGCCGTCTGGCACCTGTTCATGGAACGCAAGCTCGAGAAGCTGACTTTCGAGCCGCTGGCTCGCAACCGCGCCGCCGTTGCCGCGTGCCGGTTCGGCATGCTGCGGCAGGAGGCCGAACTGCTGTCGCACAGGCTGGACGCCAGGACAGGCGAGAGGCTGGATCAACTGATCTTCGCGTTGACGCTGGCCGAGTTCAAGCAACGCGTGAAGGCGGTATCGAAGCTGCCGGTCTTCGAAGGACCTGGCTTGCCGCGCAATTTCGTGCGCGACACGGCCAAGTCTTTCGGCCGTCTCCGGGACTCGTAGATCTAGAACCGATAGGCGATGCCGAAATTCAACGTTCCGAATGACGGTTTGAAGGATACCGGATTGGTTGGGCCTCCTCCGACATGGACGTCCTCGAAGAGATACTGGATGTACTCGGTCTTGAACGACCAGTGCGGGGCGAATGCGTATTCGGCGCCGGCGCCGAAAGCGCCGCCAAAGCGGGTCTTTCGAACAGTGTCTGTGCCCCCAAAAAACCCATTGTACGAAGAAGAGGCTTCGATACGAGTGACGGCAACGCCGGCGGTGCCATAGAGCAGGAATTGGTCCGAAGCCAGGTAGCCCGCCCTGGCGCGGGCCGACGCGACCCAATCCAGATCGTATTTGTAAGTATCGGTCTTGCCGCCGACAAGCGGGTCCGAGACCGTCTGGTCGTGAAAGCCCAGGAAATCCAGGTTTGCGACGCCACCGTAGACGAAGTTGCCCGATTGCCAGTCGTGGCCGAGATAGATGCCGCCGATAAAGGCGTTGTCATTGAATTGCGACCCGCTGGTCAGCGGGTCGCCGCTGAACCCCGGCGTCGAAAACCCGGCGCCCAGTTCCGTGCCGGCATAGAAGCCCTGCCAGTTGGTGTTGTCCGCACATGCAGGCGCGACCAGGCCAGCGAGAGCTGCGGATGCGTATAGAATTTTCAACATGAATCGGCCCTTACCCCACGGCAAGGGTAAGGTGCATGTCGTTGAAAAGCTGTAGCAAAACGGCCACTATCGGAAATACATGAACTACCGCCGCAAGGCCGGGCGCAATCGCGCCCGCCCCGTCGTGGATCGTCACCCGCGCACTGCGCGCGGCTGCCAGCCGAGCAGGCGCATGGCGTTGGCGGTGACCAGCACCGTCGCGCCGGTGTCGGCCAGGATCGCCGGCCACAGGCCCGTGATGCCGACGATCGTGGTGACCAGGAACACCGCCTTCAGCCCGAGCGCGACGGTGATGTTCTGGTGGATATTGCTCAGCGCCCGGCGCGACAGCTCGATCATGGCGGCGAGGTCGCCGACGCGGCCGTGCAGGATCGCAGCGTCCGCCGTTTCCAGCGCGACGTCGGTGCCGCCGCCCATGGCGATGCCGACATCGGCGGCGGCCAGCGCCGGCGCGTCGTTGATGCCGTCGCCGACCTTGGCGACCTTCTTGCCGGAAGCGCGCAGGTCGCGTACCACGCGCTGCTTGTCCTGCGGCAGCATTTCGGCGCGCACCGGCAGACCGAGACCCTTTGCGATGGCCTCCGCCGTGCGCTTGTTGTCGCCGGTCAGCATCAGTGGCTCGACGCCGGCATCCCGTAGCGCCGCCAGTCCGGACAGAGCGTCGGCGCGCGGCTCATCGCGCATGGCGATGATGCCGGCCGCCTCGCCGGCGACGAGCAGCACCGAGACCGACTTGCCCTCGTCGTTGAAGGCGGCGATGCGCGCCAGCTGCTCGGCGTCGAGCGCGACGCGCTCGCCGACGGCCGCCGGAGATCCGAGGAAGACCTCCCTGCCGCCGACCTTGCCGGCGACGCCCTTGCCGCCGACCGCGAAGGCCTCAGATGCCGGCGGCACCGGCGCCTTGTCGGCCTTCGCCCGGTCGAGGATGGCGAGCGCCAGCGGATGGCTGGAGCCGGTCTCGAGCGACGCGGCAAAAGACAGCACTTCCGCCTCGGCGCGCCCGATGGCAACGATGTCGGTGACCTTCGGCTTGCCTTCGGTCAGCGTGCCGGTCTTGTCCAGCGCCATGGCATTGATCGAGCCCAGCGCTTCCAGCACCGCGCCGCCCTTGATCAGCAGGCCGCGCCGCGCGCCGGCCGAAAGCGCTGCGGCGATTGCAGCGGGCGTCGAGATGACCAGCGCGCAGGGGCAGCCGATCAACAGGATGGCGAGACCCTTGTAGACCCATTCGCTCCAGCTGGCGCCCATGACCAGCGGCGGCAGCACCGCCACCAGCGCGCCGAGCACCAGTACGGCGGGCGTGTAGACCTTCGAGAACCGGTCGATGAAGCGCTCGGTCGGCGCCTTGCTCTCCTGCGCCTCCTCGACCAGCTTGACGACGCGCGCGATGGTGTTGTCGGCGGCGGCCGCGGTGACCTTTACGCGCAGCACGGCGTCGGCGTTGATGGTGCCGGCGAACACGGCGTCGCCCGCCTTCTTGCGCACCGGCACGCTTTCGCCGGTGACGGGAGCCTCGTCGATGGCGCTCTCGCCCGCGACGATCTCGCCGTCGGCGGCGATCCTGTCGCCGGGACGGACGAGGATGACGGTGCCGACGGACAGGCTTTCGGCTGGCACCTCCTCGACCGCGCCGTTGCGCTCGACGAAGGCGGTCTTCGGCACGAGGGTGGCGA
>NZ_JANINM010000463.1 GCF_024509055.1 Mesorhizobium sp.
GTCAGCTGGATGGAATCGATGACGCGCAGGATCTCGTCGAAGTTGCGGCCCGTGGTCATCGGATAGGTCAGCACCAGCTTGATCTTCTTGTCGGGGCCGATGACATAGACGGAACGCACGGTGGCGTTGTCGGCCGGCGTGCGGCCCTCCGAGCTCTCGCCGGCTCCCGCCGGCAGCATCTCATAGAGCTTGGCGACCTTGAGGTCGTTGTCGCCGATCAGCGGGTAATTCACTGTGTGACCGGTGGCCGTCTTGATGTCCGCCTGCCATTTGTCATGGCTCGACACCGGATCGACTGAAATGCCGATGATCTTGACATTGCGCTTCCTGAACTCGCCTTCGAGCCCGGCCATCGTGCCGAGCTCGGTCGTGCAGACCGGCGTGAAGTTCTTCGGATGGCTGAAAAGCACCGCCCAGCCGTCACCGATCCATTGATGGAAATTGACCGTTCCCTGCGTGGTCTCGGCCGTGAAATCCGGCGCGATATCGTTGATACGAAGGCTCATGACGTGCTCCCTGGCTGACATCTAGCCGGCCTGGGCCAACCCGCCGGCGAGGCTCAGCCCTCTATACCGCCGGACGGCCGGGTTCAAAAGGGCTTGTCTCTATCGGCGCGTCGGCTGCGGCGGAAAAATTTCGTCTTTTCCTGGAAAAGACAGCAGGAATTTCCGCGATGGAGGAGGAGGGTCCGAAGCAGGCGGCTTAAGCCTTTTTCAGCACAAGCGTCGCCGTCAGGTCTTCCATGCGCTGCGCGAGTGCGTCGAGCGCCGTGGTCAGCACGCTGTCGCTCTTGTCGGCCTTGGTCAGCGCCTCGTCGCGCGTCTTGCGCAGCGTCAGCACTTCGCTCTCCATGCCCTTGACCCGCTTGGTGAGCTCCGAAAGCTCGTCCATCACCATGATACCGGCCATCACCGTCAGCCGCTGGTCGCCGATCTCGCCGAACGAATCCTTCAGATGCGAGACATACCGGTCGAAGCGTTCGGCAAGGTCGATCAGATGCTCTTCCTGGCCTTCGTCGCAGGCCATGCGGTACTGCTTGCCGTCGATGGAAACCGTGACCTGTGCCATTGCCCTGCCTGTCCAGCCTTACCGGTCCAGCACCGCGCGGATGGTTTCCATGGCGGTCACCAGCCGGCGCGACACTTCCTTGTTGGCATCTTCCAGCCGCTCGGCGCGCGCTTCCGAATTGTCGAGCTCCTGCGCCAACCGCGAGCGGTCGGAGTTCATGCGCTGCACCTCGGCCTCGGCTTCCGAGTAGTCGCGCTCATGCTCGAGCCGCGCCGCGACGGCGTTTTCGAGCCCTTCCATGGCCTTGCCGAGCCTGGCGATGACTTCCTTGAGGGTCGTTTCCCCGGTCATGGCGTTCGTCCTGTACCCTGCCCATCACCGAATCGCACGCGTTCAGAACGCGTTATGTGGGAAAGATTAGGCACCGGGTGAAGCGCGCGTCAATAAAGCTCTCGCGACTGTCCCCCGCTAACGCTAATGTAAGGCCACGGACAGCATCACAAGCCCGGCAAAAGCCGACCGATTTGTTGACTAAAAGGCCGTGCCTGCTATGTGTCGCCTACCTTTTTTCAAGGCAATCCCGAGAACTCAATCCTACCCGGAGGAAGCATGACCTCGCGCGAACAACATGACCGGATGGCTAACGCGATCCGTTTCCTTTCCATGGACGCCGTCGAGAAGGCGAATTCCGGCCATCCCGGCTTGCCCATGGGCTGCGCCGACATCGCCACCGTCCTGTTCTCCCGCTTTCTGAAATTCGACGCCAAGGCCCCGCACTGGGCCGATCGCGACCGCTTCATCCTCTCCGCCGGCCACGGCTCGATGCTGCTCTACTCGCTCCTCTACCTCACCGGCTACGAG
Organism: Mesorhizobium sp.; assembly: GCF_024509055.1. GTDB lineage: Bacteria > Pseudomonadota > Alphaproteobacteria > Rhizobiales > Rhizobiaceae > Mesorhizobium. The sequence goes on from NZ_JANINM010000463.1 coordinate 1,870, forward strand.
GACATGACGATCGACCAGATCAAGAATTTCCGCCAGCTCGGGTCGAAGACCGCCGGCCATCCCGAATACGGCCACGCCACCGGCATCGAGACCACCACCGGTCCGCTCGGCCAGGGTCTTGCCAATTCGGTCGGCTTCGCGCTTGGCGAGCGCATCATGAACGCCGCTTTCGGCAACGACCTCGTCAGCCACCACACCTATGTGCTTTGCGGCGACGGCTGCCTGATGGAAGGCGTCTCCCAGGAAGCCATCGCGCTTGCCGGTCACCTGAAGCTCAACAAGCTGATCGTCTTCTGGGACAACAACAACATCTCGATCGACGGCCCGGTCTCGCTGGCCGACAACACCGACCAGGTCGCCCGCTTCCAGGCCTCGGGCTGGAACGCCAGCCACATCGACGGCACGGATCCGGAGGCGATCGCCTATGCCATTGAGGCCGCGCGCCATTCCGACAAGCCCACGATGATCGCATGCAAGACGACCATCGGCTTCGGCGCCCCGACCAAGGCCGGCACCAACAAGGCGCATGGTTCGCCGCTCGGCGCCGACGAAATCGCCGGCGCGCGCAAGTTCTTCAACTGGGAATCGCCGCCGTTCGAGATCCCGGCCGACATCCTCGACGCCTGGCGCGCCATCGGCAAGGGCGGCGCCAAGGCGCGCGCCGACTGGGAGGGCCGCCTTGCCAAGGCCGAGCCCAAGCTGAAGGCCGAGTTCGAGCGCCGCCTCGCCGGCAAGCTGCCGTCGAATTTCGACGCCGTCATCGCCGACTACAAGAAGAAGCTCTCGGTCGACAAGCCCAAGGTCGCCACCCGCAAATCCTCTGAAATGGCGCTGGAAGTCATCAACGGCGCGGTGCCTGAGACGATCGGCGGCTCGGCCGACCTCACCGGCTCCAACAACACCAAGACCAGCCAGACCAAGAACATCACGCCGGACGACTACGGCCATCGCTATGTCCATTACGGCATCCGCGAGCATGGCATGGCGGCCGCCATCAACGGGCTGACCCTGCATGGCGGTTTGATCGCTTATGGCGGCACCTTCCTGTGCTTCTCCGACTATGCCCGCCCGTCTATGCGGCTTTCCTCGCTGATGGGCATCCGCTCGATCTTCGTCATGACCCACGACTCCATCGGTCTCGGCGAGGACGGCCCGACCCACCAGCCGGTCGAGCATCTGGCGGCTTTGCGCGCCATCCCGAACCACAACGTCTTCCGCCCGGCCGATGCGGTCGAGACGGCGGAGTGCTGGCAGCTGGCGATCGAATCGGAAAAGACGCCCTCGACCCTGGCGTTGACCCGCCAGAACCTGCCGACGGTCCGCACCGAGTTCACCGAGAAGAACCTCAGCAGCCAGGGCGCCTACGAGCTCGCCGCCGCCAGCGGCGAAGCCGTGGTCACCATCTTCGCCACCGGTTCCGAGGTCGAGATCGCACTCGGCGCACGCGACCTGCTGGAAAAGCACGGTCATCCGACCCGCGTCGTCTCGGTGCCTTGCTTCGAGCTGTTCGACCAGCAGAGCGAGGACTACCGCAACAAGACGATCGGCAACACCAGGATCAAGGTCGCCATCGAGGCAGGCATTCGCCAGGGCTGGGACCATCTGATCGGCACCGACGGCATTTTCGTTGGCATGCATGGCTTTGGCGCTTCCGGCACCATCGAGCAGCTCTATCCGCATTTCGGCATCACCGCCGAAGCGGCGGCAAAGGCGGTGGAATCCCGTCTGCATGGCTGATCGCACCTGGTCCGTCTCGCGGGGTCGCTTGAAGCGATTCCGTGGGGCTGGCCCAAACTAATCGATTTAAATTGAGGCTTCTGCGGCTGGATTCTTTGCCCGCCCGCCGCTATGAAGCCTTCGGACCCATCCCCAGTCCCCAGGGAGAAACAAATGACCGTCAGAGTTGCCATCAACGGATTTGGCCGTATCGGCCGTAACATCCTGCGCGCCATCCACGAATCCGGCCGCAAGGACATCCAGGTCGTCGCCGTCAACGACCTCGGCCCGGTCGAGACCAATGCGCATCTCCTGCGCTACGACAGCGTGCATGGCCGCTTCCCGCATGAGGTGACGGTTGACGGCGACCAGATCTCGGTCGGCAAGGAGAAATTCAAGGTCACCGCCATCAAGGATCCGGCCCAGCTGCCTTGGAAGGATCTCGGCGTCGACATCGCGCTCGAATGCACGGGCATCTTCACCGCTCGCGACAAGGCCGCCGCACATCTCACCGCCGGCGCCAAGCGCGTCATCGTCTCGGCCCCGGCTGAGGGCGCCGACCTCACCGTCGTCTACGGCATCAACCACGACAAGCTGACCAAGGACCACATCGTCATCTCGAACGCGTCCTGCACCACCAACTGCCTGGCGCCGCTGGCCTCCGTGCTGCACGACACCGTCGGCATCGAGAAGGGCATGATGACGACGATCCACTCCTACACCGGCGACCAGCCGACGCTGGACACCATGCACAAGGATCTCTACCGCGCCCGCGCCGCCGCGCTGTCGCAGATCCCGACCTCGACCGGTGCCGCCAAGGCGATCGGCCTCGTGCTGCCCGACCTCAAGGGCAAGCTCGACGGCATCTCGATCCGCGTGCCGACCCCGAACGTCTCCGTCGTCGATCTCAAGTTCATCGCCAAGCGTTCGACCACTCCGCAGGAGATCAACGAAGCGCTGATCGCGGCGTCGAAGGGCAAGCTGAAGGGCGTGCTCTCCGTCACGCATCATCCGAACGTGTCGATCGACTTCAACCACGATCCGCATTCCTCGATTGTGGCGCTCGACCAGACCAAGGTCATGGACGGCAACCTTGTCTCGGTCCTGTCCTGGTATGACAACGAATGGGGCTTCTCGAACCGCATGGGCGACACCGCCGTCGCCTTCGGCAAGACCATCGCCTGATCACGGAGATCACTCCGGAAAATCGAAACGCCCGGCTTCGGCCGGGCGTTTTCGTTTCGGCGGGGCATGGTCGCCGAAACTTCTCGAAAACCAGCGGCATAAGCGAAAAACCACGCTGTCGCCTTGCACCGGTCATGTCTTCGCCCCACTCTCCGGTAAAGCGACGAAAGCGAGGTTTTGGAGGGGGCTATACCGGATGGAGCATGCGATCTATCTCGTGACGCTGGTCGGCGCGGCCCTGATTGTCGCCGCCGCGTTTTCGAGCCTGATCGCCTTCCGCTTCGGCGCTCCGCTGCTCCTTCTCTTCCTCTGCATCGGCCTTGCAACCGGCGTCGACGGCCTCGGCATCCAGTTCGACAATGCGCGGGTGGCTTATTTTGCCGGCTCATTGGCTTTGGCCGTCATCCTGTTCGATTCCGGCTTCGGCACGCCGCTCAACGCCATGCGCCAGGCCGCTGGGCCGGCGCTGTCGCTGGCAACCGTCGGCGTCATCCTGACGACCGGAATTTTCAGCGCAGCTGCCCACTATCTACTCAACCTGAGCTGGCTGGAATCCTCGCTTCTCGGCGCGGCGGTCGCCTCGACCGACGCGGCCGCCGTGTTCTTCCTGCTGCGTGCCGGCGAGATCAATCTGCGTGAGCGCGTCCGCTCGACGCTCGAGGTGGAATCCGGCACCAACGATCCGATCGCCATCTTCCTGACGATCACGCTGGTGGAAATCATCGCCGCGCACACCAATCCGGAAGCGGACGTTCTTGCCACCAACCTCGTGCTCGGCTTCCTCACCAATATGGGGCTCGGCGCCGTCATCGGCGTGCTCGGCGGCTTCGCCATCGTGCGCCTCGTCGAACGGCTGAACCTCGACCACGGCCTCTTGCCGATCTTCGTGCTGACGCTCTCGCTGATGGTGTTCGCTGCCGCCGGCGCCGTCGGCGGCTCGGGCTTCCTCGCCGTCTATCTCGCCGGCCTCGTCGCCGGCAATTCCGACATCCGCGCCGTTACCATATTGAAGCGCTTCCAGGACGGCATGTCGTGGCTGGCGCAGATCATCATGTTCCTGATCCTCGGCCTGTTCGCCACACCGTCACAATTCCCGGCGATCCTGGTGCCGGCGATCCTGCTCGGCCTGTTCCTGATCTTCGTGGCGCGGCCGCTCGCCGTCTGGCTTTGCCTCATCCCGTTCCGCTTGCCGCGTCCTGAAGTCGCCTTCGTTTCCTGGGTCGGCCTGCGCGGCGCCGTCTCGATCCTGCTGGCCATCACGCCGCTGCTCGGTGGGCTGGAGCATGGCCGCATCATCTTCAACGTCGCCTTCATCATCGTGCTGGTATCGCTCGTGGTTCAGGGCTGGACCGTCGGGCCGCTCGCACGCCGCCTCGGCCTCATCGTGCCCGCACGCCTCGGGCCGCTGGACAAGGTCGAGCTGGAGCTGCCGGGCTCGGCCCATCACGAACTGCTCGCCTATCGCGTCGCGCCCGGCAGCCCGGTGGCGCGCGGCGAACGCATCCCGCGCTGGGCGCGCCCCTCGCTTGTGCTGCGCGACGGCCGCTCCATGCGTTTCCAGGACATGGGCAGGCTGGCGGCCGGCGACCAGGTCTATATCTTCGTGCCGGATCGCTACCCGCGCCTGCTCGACAAGCTCTTCGCCAGCCGCGCCGTGGTCGACCCCGAGGATGCCGATTTCTTCGGCGCCTTCGCCGTCGATCCGGCCCGCTCCGCCGCGGAACTGGAAGCCGCCTATGGTCCGGGTCTCACGGAAGCCGAGCAGAAGCTCACGGTCGGCGCGCTGGTCACCGAACGGCTTGGCGGCCGCGCCGAATATGCCGACCGCGTGCTGATCGGCCCGATCGAGCTGATCGTGCGCGACACCGACGAGAAAGGCAGGATCACCGGCCTTGGCCTGTCCTTCGAGCCAACCGCACCGGTGGCCCGTGTGCCGGTTTTCCTGAGCGCCGGCGAGATCGGCGACCGAATCGCCGCCCTGATCCGCAACTGGCGCAAGCCGGCGGAAAGGCATGCCGCCGAGGATGCGCCCATCGATCCGGCGGTACCGGGACCGGATGGACAAAAGGCAACCAGCCAAGGCTGATGTCTCAAGGCGACATCATTTTTGCGCGCGCGTCCCGACGCGGGCCTTGCATCGTCGCCGGTGCCGGGTAAGGTCCCGGCGGTTTTCGCGGAAAGGAACGACCATGGCCGGCTTCAGGACACTCGACGATATCGGCGCCGTCAGCGGCAAGCGCGTCCTGGTGCGCGTCGACCTCAACGTGCCGGTCGCCGACGGCAAGGTAACCGATATCACCCGCATCGAACGGATCGCGCCGACCATCGCCGAGCTTTCCGGCAAGGGCGCCAAGGTGATCCTGCTTGCGCATTTCGGTCGCCCCAAGGACGGACCGACCGCGGAATTCTCGCTGGAGCCGATCGCCAAGGCAACGTCCGAGGTGCTCGGCCGTCCCGTCGGCTTCGCTTCCGACTGCGTCGGCGACAAGGCCGCGGATGCCGTGGGCGCCATGAAGGACGGCGACGTCCTGCTGTTCGAGAACACCCGCTTCCACAAGGCGGAGGAAAAGAACGAGCCATCCTTTACCGACAAGCTCGCCGCCAACGGCGACATCTATGTCAATGACGCCTTTTCCGCCGCGCATCGGGCACATGCATCGACCGAGGGCCTGGCGCGCCGGCTGCCGGCCTATGCCGGCCGCACCATGCAGGCTGAGCTCGACGCGCTGGAAAAGGGCCTTGGCAACCCGGTACGACCCGTGGTGGCCATCGTCGGAGGCGCCAAGGTCTCGACCAAGATCGACCTCTTGATGAACCTTGTGAAGAAAGTCGATGCGCTGGTCATCGGCGGCGGCATGGCCAACACTTTCCTCGCTGCGCGCGGCACCAATGTCGGCAAGTCGCTCTGCGAACATGACCTCGCCGGCACCGCCAAGCAGATCATGATAGAGGCAGCCGAATCGGGTTGCGCCATCGTCCTGCCCGCCGACGGCGTCGTGGCCAAGGAATTCAAGGCAGGCGCGGCAAGCGAGACGGTCGCCATTTCGGACGTGCCGGCCGACGGCATGATCCTCGATGTCGGCGAAAAGACCGTGAAAAGCGTCAATGACTGGATCGACCGCGCGGCGACCTTGGTCTGGAACGGCCCGCTCGGCGCCTTCGAGATCGAGCCCTTCGATCGGGCGACGGTGGCGGCGGCGAAGCATGCGGCGGCACGGACCAAGGAAGGCAAGCTGGTGTCGGTCGCTGGCGGCGGCGACACGGTTGCCGCGCTCAACCATGCCGGCGTCGCCGACGACTTCACCTATGTCTCGACCGCAGGCGGCGCCTTCCTCGAATGGATGGAGGGCAAGCCGCTGCCCGGCGTTGAGGTGCTCAAGCGCTGACGTCTTCAACACTGGGCGAGTTCGTCTCAAGTTCGAAAGCTTTCAATCGATTCGAGCTTTCCGGCGTCATTCCTTTGGCGGTAGTGTTCTGCTAGGCGCGGATAACCACCGTCAGGGAGAAAGCACTATGAGCGAACGTCTCGAAGACATTGCCGCCGCGATCGTCGGCGGCGGCAAGGGCCTTTTGGCCGCCGATGAGAGCTCCGGCACCATCAAGAAGCGTTTCGACGTCATCGGCGTCGAATCCACCGCCGACAACCGGCGCGACTATCGCGAAATGATGTTCCGCTCCAAAGAGGCGATGACCAAATACATCTCCGGCGTCATCCTCTATGACGAGACCATTCGCCAGAAGGCCGCCGACGGCACGCCGCTGGTCGACATCATCAAGGCGGCGGGCGCCATCCCGGGCATCAAGGTCGATGCCGGCGCCAAGGCGCTGGCCGGCTTTGCCGGCGATACCATCACCGAGGGCCTCGACGGCCTGCGCGAGCGGCTGGCGGATTACTACAAGCTCGGCGCCCGCTTCGCCAAATGGCGCGCGGTGATCGACATCGACAGCACCAAGGGCGTGCCGTCCGCCACCTCGATCGGCTCCAATGCGCATGCGCTGGCCCGCTATGCCGCCCTTTGCCAGGAAGCCGGCATCGTGCCTATCGTCGAGCCGGAGGTGCTGATGGACGGCGCCCACGACATCGACACCTGCTACGCGGTCAGCAAGGCCACCTTGCTGAAGCTCTATGACGAGCTTTACGCGGCGCGCGTCGTGCTGGAAGGCACTGTTCTGAAGCCGAACATGGTCATCTCCGGCAAGAAATCAGGCAAGACCGACAGTCCCGAGCAGGTCGCCGAGAAGACGATCAAGCTCTTTCGTGAAACCGTGCCGGTGGCGGTGCCCGGAATTGCCTTCCTCTCGGGCGGTCAGGATGACGAGGAGGCGACCGCCAACCTCAATGCCATCAACGTCATCGGCCCGCATCCATGGAAGCTGACCTTCTCCTACGGCCGCGCCCTGCAGGCGGCCGCGCAGAAGGCCTGGAGCGGCAAGGCTTCGAACCTCGCCGCCGGCCAGGCGGCCTTCACCCACCGCGCCCACATGAACCATCTGGCGGCGCTCGGAAAATGGAAGCCTGCATTGGAGCAGGCAGCCTGATCCAGGCAATTCGGAAGCGACGAAAACCCGGGCCTGCGGCCCGGGTTTTTTGTTTTTTGCGACCATCATCCCCACTTTGAGGCTGCCGGAAACCGGCGCCATGTCGGATCGCGCCGATGTCGAACGTCCTTGGCAGGAGAGGACAGGAGATAGTCATGCATCATCGCAATGCCGTCATTTCCAGCGAGGACTGGTTCGAGGCGCACAAGGCGCATCTCGAGCGCGAGAAAGAACTGACGCGGTTGCGTGACCGCATCGCCGCCGAACGCCGGCAACTCCCCTGGCTCAAGATCCGCAAGGACTATGTCTTCGAAAGCGAGGAGGGGCCGAAGCGCCTCGCCGGACTGTTCGCCGGCAGGAGCCAGTTGATCGTCTACCATTTCATGATGACGCCGGGATGCGACCATCGCTGCACCGGCTGCTCGTTCCTAGCCGACCATATCGACGGCGCCAACCAGCACCTCAGACACCACGACGTTTCGCTGGTCGCCGTGGCACGCGCCCCACTCGACGAAATCCTCCCCTACAAGCACCGCATGGGCTGGAAATTCGATTGGGTCTCGTCCTACGCATCCGACTTCAACTTCGACATGCAGGTGTCCTTCACCGACAAGCAGATCGCCGCTGGTGACACGACGTACAATTTCGAGAAGCGACCGCTGCGGTCGAAGGATCTGCCCGGCTCCAGTGTGTTCTGCCGGGACGAGAGTGGCGACATCTTCCTGACCTTCATGTCACGCGCCCGCGGCGGCGATCCGCTGATCGGCGCCTATCATTATCTCGACATGACGCCGAAGGGCCGCAATGAAACCGGCCCCTATCACGGCTTGATGGACTGGGTGCGGCTTCATGACGAATACCAGGATCGGGCCAAAGGCGGGCCCGACTGCTGCGACTGAGCGGCCGCTCGTTCACCTTGGCCGAAACATGCGCTAATGGGATTCCGTTGTTCCAACGGGGACCGTCATGCAACGCCTGCTCGCCCCTCTCACTTGGCTCGCCTTCCCGGTCTATGTCTGGCAGGGCCTCGGCGTGCGCCGGCGCACGACGCGCATGCTGCCGGCGCAAGGTCCGGTTTTGCATGAGATCGCCGGAAGCGCGCCCGCAGTCTCCCTGCTTGTAATGGGCGATTCTTCCGCCGCCTCGGTCGGCATCGCGAACTCCGAGGACGGTCTGGCAGCGCAGCTCGCCGGGCTCATTGCCGAGCGAAGCGGCCGCAATGTGCGCTGGCGCGCCGCCGGCTTCAATTCGGCGACTTCCGGCCAGATCCGCGATCACGTCCTGCCCAATCTGTCGGCGGACCCGTGGACGCACATCGTTCTGGCGATCGGCACCAACGACACCAAGAATTTCCACTCCGTGCCCCGCTTCAAGAAGGAGTTCGGCGGCCTGCTCTACGCGTTGCGCGCCAAATGGCCGGAAGCGCGTGTGGTCTGGTCGCCGGTGCTGGAATTCACGCGCGCGCCGGCAATGCCCCCGCTGCTCGGCAGGATCCTCGAAATCCGCGCCACCGAGATGAACCGGATGGGTGTGCGCCTCTGCAACGAGCGCGGCGCCGTCCCCGCCGCACGCCTGCCGATCACCAATCCCGAAGCCGGTTTTGCCTCCGACGGCTTTCATGCCTCGGAGGCCGGTTACCGCGCCTGGGCCGAGCATCTCCTGGCGTTTGTGCTTGACAGAGATTGAAGCCCCGCGGGCGTAGTGTCAGGTCAGGTGACCCAATACGGCCGCCAGCGAGATCGCGATGATGGCCAGCAGCGCCAGCTTCCAGAAGTCGCTGCGCCGCTTCAGCCCCGGCCAGCCGATAGGCTTGATGACCTGGATCAGCATGAAGCCGATGATGACAAGGGCGAGCAGTTTCGTCATGCAGCCTTTGACCAGCATCGCGGACGCCTGTCAAAGCCGTTCTCGCGGCCGGAGGCGCACGGCAAAAAGTCGGTTTGCGTGGCCGTCAAAAAGCCTTGCGGCGCCTTCTTCGTCCAGCTGCCAGGCTCCTGACAGACTGCTGTCAGCAGGGGTGTGAGATACTCCTCCCATCAAAAGAGAGGAGTCATGTCATGAACGGTTTCACCATTTTGCGCGGTATGCAGCACTATGTCGGCAGGATCCGTACTGTGCGGAACGAAATCCGCACCCAGCGTTTCCTGAACACTTTGCCGGCGGACATCCGCAAGGACATCGGCTGGCCGGATCTTTATGACGGCCGGGTGCGCGAGAATTGATGGATGGCGTCCAAGCCGCGCGGTTGCGGAGCAGTTTTTTCCGTTGGTGGCTTGGATGTTCGCCGTGTCGCGCCCAGATGTATTGGCGGTCGGAAGCATCGCATCAGGGAAAAGCGCCACGATTTGCCGGTAAGTTTGCCGCAGCCTCCTGACAGTATGTTGTCAGGAGGCATGCGATAGTTGAAGCAGCCTTGCCCCTGACAACGATGAATTCGCACCGTCTATTTCAGAGTGACCTTCGATGGTGAAAAGCTGGAACGACAGGCTGAACACGCCAGGCGTCAACGGCATCAAGCCGTCGCCGCGCACGTTCGGCGATGTCGTCGAGGGGCAGTCCATGCTGGTGCCCACCGCGCGTCAGGTCGACGATTTCATCCGCTCGATACCCGAAGGCGTGGAGATGGATGTGCGTGCTTTGCGTACCGCTCTGGCCGTTGAGCACGGCGCCGAAGTCACCTGTCCTGTCACCATCGGCTACCATCTGCGCACGGTGGCCGAAGCTGCGAACGAGGATATCGAGCGCGGCATGACGCTGAGCGACGTGGCGCCTTTCTGGCGCGTGCTCAGCGCCGAAGCGCCGACGACCGGCCGGTTGTCCTTCGGCGCGCAATTCGTTGCCTTGCAGCGGAAACGCGAAGGGCTGCGGCCATAAACCCCGGGAGAGTTATCAATGCGTCGCGCCGACAGGCTTTTCCAGATCGTCCAGCACCTGCGCGGCGGCCGGTTGGTCACTGCTCAGAAGCTCGGCACCTGGCTTGAGGTTTCCGAGCGGACCATCTACCGCGACATTGCCGACCTGCAGTCGACCGGCGTACCGATCGACGGCGAGGCGGGCGTCGGCTACATGATGAGGGAAGGTTTCGACCTTCCGCCGCTGATGTTCACGCGTGACGAGATCGTGGCGCTGGTTGCCGGCGCCCGCATGGTGCGCGCCTTTGGCGGCGCGACCATGGCAAGAGCGGCCGACGAGGCGCTGGTCAAGATCGGCGCCGTGCTGCCGGACACCGAGAAGGACCGTATCGCCCGCACCGAGATCCACACGCCGATGTGGGTGGTGAGCGACGCCGCGCGCGAAGCGATCGACCTCATCGAACGGGCCGTGGAGAAGCGCCAGGTGCTGACCATCGATTATTCCGACGAGGCAGGCCGCGGCACGGCGCGCGACATCAGGCCGCTCGGACTGTGGTTCTGGGGCAAGGTCTGGACGCTCGTCGCCTGGTGCGAGATGCGCGACGATTTCCGCGCCTTCCGCATCGACCGCATCGCCTCGGTGGTCATCGCCGGGCGCATCTTCAAACCGGAGCGTGGCAAGCAGCTCGCCGATTTCTACCGCGCCGTGGAGCGCAGCGAGGATTACGGCATGGCGCCGGACCGCGCGGCGCGGACGTGATTCCCTCCCAAGCCGCGTCCGCAAAAAAGCCCGCTCGAAGCGGGCTTTTTTCTGGCTGGAAGAACTTTACTCTTCGTCTTCGTCCCTGTCCTTCGACTTGAGCGCCGAGAGCTTGGCGAAGACGGCGTTGGCGTCGAGCTCCTGATCCTCGTCCTTCGGCTTCTCCGGGGCCGGCACGAGCCGCTCGGTCAGCGCCGCCGGCAGCAGCGTGTCGCCGGCGACCGGCTGCGCCTGCTCACGGCCGCGCGAGGCGCGGTTGACTTCCATGTCGAGGTCGATCTGCGAGGCTAGGCCGAGCGTCACCGGATCCATCGGCTGCAGGTTGGCCGAGTTCCAGTGCTTGCGCTCGCGGATCTGCTCGATCGTCGACTTGGTGGTGCCGACGAGGCGCGCGATCTGCGCGTCCTTGAGCTCGGGATGGTTGCGCACCAGCCACAGGATGGCGTTCGGCCGGTCCTGGCGCTTCGACAGCGGCGTGTAGCGCGGTCCCTTGCGCTTGGATTCCGGCACACGGACCTTAGGATCCGACAGCTTCAGCCGGTGGTTCGGATCCTTCTCGGAGCGCGCGATCTCGTCGCGCGTCAGCTGGCCGGTCATGATCGGGTCCATGCCCTTGATGCCCTGCGCCGACTCGCCGTCTGCGATCGCCTTGACCTCGAGCGGATGCAGCCCGCAGAACTGCGCGATCTGCTCGAAGGAGAGCGCAGTGTTGTCGACCAGCCAGACGGCGGTCGCCTTGGGCATCAGCAGCGTATTGGCCA